>JAPNUP010000148.1 GCA_026627345.1 Bacillota bacterium
TTATCCCAGGCTGTGAGGCAGGTTACCCACGTGTTACTCACCCGTCCGCCACTGACACCCGAAGGTGTCCGTGCGACTTGCATGTATTAGGCACGCCGCCAGCGTTCGTCCTGAGCCAGGATCAAACTCTCGAATCATGACAGTGACCAAAGTCACTCTCTTATTCGGCGGTGTCCACCGAAGTGAACACTTGCCTTACTCGCGTGGTTGATTGCGCTATGATCGCTCATAGCGACTTGGATACGTGTTTAGTTTTCAAGGATCCACAATGCTTTTCTCGACTCCCCGCCAAACTTCGAAGGGCTTGTCGTGCCGCTCTGTGCTTGGGTTTTCTCGGCCCGTGCTCGCGGCGACAAGTAGCAATATACCATGTGGCAATCCCCGTGTCAACAGCTGAAGCCAGTTTAGAATAAATCCAGAATACGCACGCAATTGGCCCTTATCGGACACCATGTCGGTTCTCGCTCAGGTTCATTAAAATGCGCTCGGTGATCGGAATCTTTCAGAGAGCGAATCTCGCTTCTTTCTTGACAAATTTGGATAGTGGGTCTATAGCAATAGAATAGACTGTCGAGCCTTCATCGATTCGCCAGCGCTCACGCCCCGCCGACTGCGAAAAGATCAGTAGCTCTGCCGTTATTTCATCATAAAATGAGGTGCCACATGTCAGTCAACCCGCCTTCTACGAAGTCTCCCATCGATTCGTCCAGTCTCAACCAGGCCATTATACAGCTTCAACAGGCACACAGCAGAATTTCACAGCAGCTGTTCGGGGTCGATCCGGCTATTGACCAACTTTTCACGGCGCTCCTATCGGGTGGCCACATCTTGCTTGAAGACGTACCTGGCACGGGCAAGACAAGTCTGACAAAAGCTTTCGCTGAGGTATTAGGGCTTTCGTTCGCACGGATTCAGTGCACACCTGACCTGCTGCCAGCCGACATCACTGGAGGACTCGTTTATCATCCAAAAAGCGGTGACTTTGAGCTACGCAAAGGGCCGATCTTCGCGAACATTCTGCTTGTTGACGAGATCAATAGAGCCTTGCCCCGCACGCAGTCAGCGCTTCTCGAAGCCATGGCAGAAGGACAGGTGACACTCGACGGCCAGACGCATGCCTTACCCGAACCATTCATGGTCATCGCAACCCAAAACCCACTAGAATCGCAAGGTGTCTTCCCGTTACCTGAGGCACAACTCGACCGTTTCTTGATGAAAACATCGCTAGGGTACCCGACCGCCTCACACGACCTCTCGATTTTACAGTTTCACTTGCAAAGTCATACCTTAACAGTGCCATCGACTTTGCAGGAACAGTCTGTCCCGCTGAATTTGCCACAACTGCAGTCGCTTGTTGAAAACGTCTTCTTACACGAAGATATTTTGCGTTATATCGTCGCCATCGTGCGCGCCACCCGCGAGCAACCCGATGTGCGCATAGGCGCAAGTCCACGAGCCATGATCATGCTGGCCAAAGCGGCGAGAGCGACAGCTCTGGTGCGTGGTCGCAGTTATGTTACGCCGGACGACGTACAGTCGATTTGCCCTACTATTTTGCTACATCGCATGGTCATGCAGAGTTTTATGGAAACCGGGTCCGATCAGGAGCGTGAATGGACGCGACTCCTTCTTGAATCAGTACCTGCGCCTTTAGAAGCTGGTTTGTTATGAGCCTGTTTATTATCGCCTTGTTGATTGTAGCGCTGCTGACTTGGTCGAATCTGTGGGTGCGCTGGGTACTGCCGCAAATATCGGCGGAGATGACTACGGACAGCACTTCGATTGCTCACGGCGAGGCATTCAATGTTCACATCACTATTCGCAATACAGCGCGTTTGCCGGCCCCCTACGTACACTGCGAAGTGCTCTTACCTCAGGGGCTTAGTTTGGTTCCCTTAGATGAGGCCACAGATCAAAATAAGCCTCTTGCGGTGGCGCTTAGCCTCAAGTCGCGTGAAGTCGTGACTGTCACGTTCAGACTGTATGGCATTCGCCGGGGCGTTCACCGCTTGCATGAATTTCGGATCAAACTTTCCGATGGCTGGACGCCAAAGCGCCACGATCTCACCTTACAGTTTTACCGCCAAATCACCGTCCACCCGGCGCTTATCAGCCATACAGGGACGGCTGAGCGAGACCCACAACCGCTGGGTACAGTGACGCGGATGCGCAAGTGGTACGCGACTTCGCTCGACTGGGTCGATATGCGCCCCTACCAGCCTGGCGACTCTTTGCGTGACGTAGCCTGGCGTACCACCGCCCGACGCGGTGAGTTGATCGTACTCGAGCGCGCAGACACGCAGACACCAGATGCACTCGTCATCGTCAATGTACAAACCCAAGCGACATATCACTTGGGTACAACGATAGCAACCGTAGACGAGGTACTGGAAGACGGTTACTGGCTGACGCGCGAACTTTTACAGAATGGCGCTCGCGTCTCGCTTTATACGAACGCGATCCAGTACGGGAAGAAAAAATCTGCGCACCCGCGTTTTCTCACGATTACGGGCCCGCTCGCTAAAGCCACTGATCACAAACTCGGCCATGCGCTTGGTCAACTATCCCCATACGCTTTTTTCTCCTTCGCCCGACTGATTGAGATTGCTCGGTTGACGGAGCGTACGCCCACCAGAGTGATCGTCGTGACGGCTTATGAAGACGCCGACAGCGCGCGTCAACTCGCAGAGTTGCGCAAAATGGGACATACCGTGGCTGTCCACCATCTGACGGATGCAGGCGCAGCCGAGGAGGTGGCACAGTGAACGCTGTAGGTCTAGTGGCAGATGCCATGATTTCCTCCGCCATTGCTTTTTCGCTTACCACTTTAGCCCATAGCGGTCAACCTCAGTACGGAATCTTCGCCATCTTTCTTTGGTTGGCTCTACTTTTTGCCTGGGTTGTCAGACGTCTGCCCACGATCCCGCTTCAAGGGGTCGCCCTGGTGGTGACGACTATCTTGGTCTTAGGTATCACACTGCTTACATCAGGCTCTCTCTCCGTTGTTCTCGCACTGTTTGGCTGGGCTGTATTACTCATCCGGCAGTACCGCGAAATCAGCGATCCGATCATGGACAATACCCAATGGTGGCGATTGCTCATCGATTTGCCGATCGCGGTTGTGCTGCTGGTCATTAACGCGATGGCCAGTTCGCCTGAGCAAGCCTTGGTTGCCATGCTTCTTGCCCTCACTTTTGCCGTACGGATACTGGCCTTGCGCGCTAGTGAAGTCGCCTATGCACGGCAAAACGGCGTTTCTTTCATCGCCAGTCTCTTTCGTTCGCAATCCACGTTACTGGTGGCAGTTGGCATTGCTTTGCTCTTTCTCGTGGTTTTTTACCAACAGATCCTTCGCTTGATCTTTGACATCTTATCGCCTTTTCTGTGGTTAATCGCATATATTTTAGAAGTCCTCTTTTCGCACCTCAAAAGTCGCAAGCCGCCTGCACTCGCGAGTCACGGAAAACCAGGCACTCCTAAAGAACAGCTCCACCCCATACACCACACCATTTTGAACCAGAGTGACTTTGCATGGCTACCGTACGCACTTGCCGTCATCGCCTGTCTCGCGCTGATCTACGCAGTTTGGCGACTTCGCAATAAGACACACGATCCATCCGACCCTAGCCGCCAGGCCGTGATTACTCGGGAAAGAATGACGCCGAAGTCCAAAGCAGAGCCGGCACCGAGTCCTCTGCGCCAAGTGTTTATGGACTGGGTAGCCGATGGACGTGCCAAGCAGACACTACTGTTTAAACGTGGGGTCACTGCAACGGGTCTCGCCAAGCAAGCCACATCACAACTGTCAGCCTCGGAACACCTGCGCTCACGAAGTCTCGAAGCATTCGTCAGTGCCTACGAAAGCGAGCGCTACGGTGAAGTTACGTCTTCGCCGGAACAAGTGACCCAACTAAAAAAGCAACTGCACGATGACGAGTGGTTACATGATCATGATCGCTAGATGATCGATCGCATGCATTCCAATGTCAAAAGGGACTGAGCCTAGGGCCCAGTCCCTTTTGACTATCCAAAACCCGTTATCGGAAGTCTGCTAACAACTTGACATAGTCGTCGTCAGACAGCGTGTGTTCCTGAGTCGCGAGTCCCTTGGTCGAGTACTTCGCGTGGCCGTCTTCGAAGGTCACACGGTCACCCTCATACAGTACGCCTGTGAGCAATGCATTGGCTTCAGTCACGCGCTCCAAAGCAGCAAAACGATTACCGGCATCATAGGTCGGATCGTCCTCCACCTTTTTCACATGGCTCTTGTAGAATTCGTACGTGTTTTGCTTATTGTACGTGACGCAGGGGCTAAAAATGTTCACGAACGAGAAGCCTTTATGAGCAATCGCCCGTTTGACGATCGTAGCGAGTTGCACAATATCTCCTGAAAAGCCTTGTGCGACAAAGCCACATCCCGTAACCAAGGCGAGATGCAACGGATGCACAGGCTCCTCCACCGCTCCCGTCGGCGCTGTCTTGGTGATCATGCCCGCATCGCTCGTGGGCGAGGTTTGACCGGTAGTCAAGCCATAAATATGATTATCCATAACGAGGTACGTGATATCGATGTTTCGGCGCATGGCATGGATAAAGTGTCCCAGACCGATGCCAAAGCCATCTCCGTCCCCTCCGGCGGCAAGCACGGTTAATTCACGGTTGGCCAATTTAACCCCTTGGGCCGTAGGCAAAGAACGCCCGTGAATGGAATGCAGGCCGTAGGAACCGAAATACGCAGACAATTTGCCTGAACAACCGATACCGGAAACGACCACCATTTCTTCAGGGTCGAGACCGAGTTCCACAGACGCCCGTTGCAACGCGTTAAGGACACCAAAGTCCCCGCAGCCGGGACACCAAGTAGGCTTCTCCGCTTTAAAATCAGCTAGGATTGCCAACTGTCATCACCTCTTTCGCTCGTTTGACAATCTCGGAGACAAGGAGCGGATCGCCGTCGTACTTGAGGCACGACTCGATCTTGTCGTGACACCCCAGATGAAGTTTAATCTGCGAAGCGAGTTGCCCCTGTGAGTTAACTTCGACGACGAGCAACGCGCGGGCGCCTTGTACAAATGGGCGCAGACTGTCTGTCGGAAAAGGCGCGAGTACGCTCAGCTGTACGTGGGTGACGTGCAGACCCTGCGCGAGAAGCGCTTCTTGCGCCTCACGGATGACCCCTTTCGTGGACCCAAAGCCGATGAGCGTCAACTCTGCGTCGTAAGTCCCTACCGCCGCTACGCCTTCTAGCTCTGCAAATGCGGCTAGCTTGCGAGCGCGCTTATCCATCTGCAGACGGCGCATCGTCTGATCTTCCATCTCAAACCCCAGCTCATCGTGCTCGTTGCCAAGCGCGATGAAACGACCGCCTTTCTGTCCAGGGATAGCACGCGGCGAGATCCCGTCTTCTGTGACCTCATAGCGGCGAAACTGACCGCGCACAACCCCTTGCAGTTGATCCTCCGTCACGATTTTCCCACGTTCTATCTTGACGATGCCCGGGTCGAGCAGATCGGAAGACCCTTTGCTCATCCCCATATACAAATCACTGGCAACGATCACAGGGCACTGATACTTCTCAGCAAGGTTAAACGCCTCAACCATATACGAAAAACACTCTTCTACAGTCGTCGGTGCCAGGACAATGCGCGGAAATTCGCCATGAGACCCGTAAAGCGCCTCATACAGGTCACTTTGCTCTGTCTTCGTTGGCAACCCTGTACTCGGCCCACTGCGTTGTACGTCCACAATCACGAGTGGCGTCTCTGACATACCTGCTAACCCGAGCGCCTCCATCATGAGCGAAAAACCGGGGCCAGAGGTGCATGTCATCGACCGCGTGCCACCGTAGTTAGCGCCGATAGCCATGTTGACAGCACTGATCTCGTCTTCTGCCTGAACGACGATACCACCATACTCTGGAAGGTACTTGACGAGCGAGTACATGACTTCCGTTGCAGGGGTGATCGGATACTGTGCCAGCACTCGGCATCCTGCAGCCAGCGCGCCTAAGGCAATCGCTTCATTGCCAGAGATGTACAGGTGATTCGGCGACAATGGCGGAGCAACAGGCAAAGTGAGACGAGTGGTGAAGTGTTCATTGTAATAGTCGTACCCTTTACGCACGGCATTGAGGTTGCTGTCGACGATCTCTTGCCCTTTCTTCGCAAAGCGATCTTCAATGACCGTCAAAAAGTCTTCCGGCCGAAGCCCGATAATAGCTGCCGTCACGCCAACGGCAACCATGTTCTTCATAATCGCACTGCCCGCTTCTTTAGCCAGCGAGGTGAGCGGAATCTCGTAGAGATGTACTGGTCTGTCGTCTACTGCCTTCATCGGACCGTCGGAAATGACGACCCCACCATCGACCATCTCGTGCCAGTTCACCGACACCGTCTCCTGATCAAAGGCCACGAGAAGGTGCAATTCATCCCCGTGATGACTGATCATCTCATCTGCCACACGAATCTTATAGTTCGTGTGGCCCCCTTTAATCCGTGACATAAAATGGCGGTAAGCGAATACATAGTAGCCAAGGCGGTGCATCGTCCAGGCAAAAATCTCTCCTGTGCTATCAATGCCCGCGCCCTGTTCCCCACCGACTTTCCAACCCAGTTCCTTAGTCAAGGCGCTTCCCTCCTACGTTCACTGTGAAAAAATCTTGCTGTACTATTTCATATTTTAGCAGTGTTCTGAAAAAACGAAAGGGGGTGAAGACAAATATTTTCGTGAACAATGCATACTAGCACAGGCTACTGGAGATGGATAAACAACAGAAAATGTATGAGGAAGTGATGAGAGACCATGATTCCCCTACGCACTGCATTCGGTGCAGTCGCTTTGGCCTTCACTGTCCAGATGACAGACCAGCCAGTGGATTCGGCGACCACCGAAGGGCATGCCAGCGTTTGGAGTGGAATCCCCGCAGGAAAAGCAAGCGCGATTCACACGGCCCGTCCATCCACACCCCAGGCCTCCCATCGAGCCACTCGCCCACCTCGGCGTAACGATCACAAGAAAGCGCAGCAAGCACCGGGGGTCGAAGCCATGGCCGCACTAGCCCCGGTGCTATCCGACGCACATGACGAAGGCGGGCCGTTTGCTCTGCAACACTCATACGAGTGTATGCTCACAGCCTACGGTCCGGGGTTTGTGTCGACTGGCAAACGGCCGGGCGATCCGGGCTACGGCATAACGGCCAGCGGACGCGTTGCTCAGCCACGACATACGATCGCAGTCGATCCTGATCTGATTCCACTCGGATCGATCGTGTATATCGACGGAATCGGTTATCGGGTCGCGGAAGATGTCGGCGGTGCGATCAAAGGCCATCATATCGATGTCTTTTTTGCCAATGACGATCAGGCACGCATCTTTGGCGTCAAATCGCATGTCAAAGTATACGTCTTTGGCCACCTGCGCCCAGCACACGAGCTGAATCAGGGGGCCAGATAGGTTCGCACAGCTTTCACAAATGCGTCTACGGCAGCGTGTCTGTGGGCGTTCGCATAGATGGCTTGCTCGTGATCCGCAAGGTAGTCTTGTACCAGCACCTTGCGGATCTGCATGATCTCCGTCAGGTCTTTTGCCAAGGTATCGCTGATCACCTGTTCATCTAAAAGAACGGCGACGATGTCAACGTAACTCGAGGGATCACGCATAATCAAACCATCGATCAAAGTATTGCCCACATCGGCGATCCCCTCGATCACCAGGTGCAGACTGCGTTCAAGCGCCCGTGTCACTAAACCACGTCTGTTGTCAGGGCCGAATGCAGTCGCCGCATCGATGCCCTGACGCAGAAAGTCGGCTTCGCGTTCAAGAAATCGTAGCAAAGGCTCAATATCGCTTTTTAATTTATCAGTGATAAACATGAGTTAGCCTCCATTCACGTCCATTATAACCACACTACTGCGGGGAGTGGCACCTACTGGCACAAATTTGCCTCATTCCTTTTTTTCGACTCCACTACCCTTTCGGAGCAAATCGAGTATAATAGGAGCGTGTTACACATTGGATTAGTGGATTAGTCCATTAAGCTTTGCAGGGAGGGGACGACCGCTTGGCCAACCCCATCGTTCGGAAAAGTGGGATCCCGCTATATATGCAAGTGAAAGAACACGTGATCGGTGGGATTCGTGAGGGCCTTTATGCATCCGGGGTACAACTGCCTGCTGAACGCACCCTTTCGGAGTTGCTAGGGGTCAGTCGCAACACGGTCAGTCAAGCGTACCAAGAACTTGAGGCCGATGGGATCGTGTCTTCTCGACAAGGCCGCGGAACGTTTGTGAACGATCGCGACGACAAGTGGCGAGTGGCCAATCGTCGAGACCTTCTGACAAAGGTGATTGACGTGGCGCTCGAGGAGAGCATACAGTTGGGCTTTTCACTCGACGACTTCTTGGAGTTGAGTACTGTACGGGCCAAGCAAAAATCTGCGCTCCTGCGCAAGGCTCAGGTGGTCTTTCTGGAATGCAACCGCGAGCAGGTCGAATACTTGTCGCGTAAACTCGAGTTCGGTGGGGTGCACATCGATCCTGTTATTCTGGACGATCTGCACGATCACAATTCACCGGCCTGGCAGGCGGTAATGTCTGCAGACCTCGTCGTTACCACGTTTTTTCACTACGATGAGGTGCAAGCACTGCTTGACAATTCTCGCGAGGTGCTTGCCATCGCTCTGGATCCCGAGCTCGAGACCATCGTCAAGATCGCCCGCATCCCGGTAGGACAGCGCATAGGGCTGATTTGCCGCAGTGACAATTTTGCGGGAAAAGTCATCTCCGCACTTGCGCAGGCTGGCCTCGATTCGCTTTCCATCACCTCTTGTACCACCGCTCGCGACGAGGTGCTCGTCGATTTTGTGTCGCACCTAGATGTGGCAGTCGTTTCCCCGGGGAGACGACGCGAAGTAGAGGCATACTGTACTAAACGGCAACACATTATTGAGTTCGTCTTTAAACCAGATGCAGCATCCATCAACCTGTTGCGAGCGGCATTGGCTGATGTGCGTCAGGCTTAATCAGTCAGAGGCCGCAAGCGCGGCTTTAGAGGAGTGACAAAATCATGCTTCAAGAATTATCTTGGAAAGTCGGCGGTCAACAAGGTGAAGGCATCGATTCGACAGGAAAAACATTTTCCAGTTCGCTGAATCGCATGGGCTATTTCATTTACTCGTATCGCCATTTTTCCTCTCGTATTAAAGGTGGCCATACCAACGATAAAGTCCGTGTAAGCACTGTTCAGCGCTTTTCGAGCGCGGATAAACTTGACATTTTACTGGCATTTGACCAAGAAACCATTGATTTTAACGGCCATGAGCTGCGTGCTGGCGGGGTCGTAGTGGCGGATGCCAAATTTAACCCTGTGCTCCCGGCGAATATAGCTGATGACGTGATTTTGTTCAGTATACCGTTCACGAAGTTAGCCGAACAAAATGGCGCTTCCATCATGAAAAACATGGTGGCGCTAGGCGCAACCGCTTTTGTCATGGGACTATCACCTGATTTTTGCGCGGCAGAGTTGCAAAGTAAGTTCGGGAAAAAGAGTCAGAAAATCGTGGATCAAAACTTGGCTGCCGTACAAGCGGGGTATGATGCCATGAAAGCACAAGGCCAAGACTTCCCTGAACTGCATCTGGCGCCGGCAACCCCTGACAAGCACTTGTTCTTGATCGGCAATGACGCCATTGGCTTTGGCGCACTCGCAGCAGGTGTAAAGATCATGCCTGCTTACCCGATCACGCCGGCGTCTGATGTGATGGAGTACTTGATCAAAAAGTTGCCTCAGGTAGGCGGTGTGGTCGTTCAAACAGAAGATGAGATCGCCGCACTCACCATGACAATCGGAGCGTCCTATGCAGGATCCCGTACGCTGACAGCGACTTCCGGACCCGGACTCTCTTTAATGATGGAAGCTATGGGCCTAGCGGGAATGACCGAGACACCTGTCGTGATCATCGATACGCAGCGTGGGGGTCCTAGCACTGGCTTGCCGACGAAGCACGAACAAAGTGACATGAATGCGGTCTTATTCGGCACACATGGTGAGATTCCGAAGATCGTATTGGCGCCTGCCACTGCCGAAGAATGCTTTACAGCGACTGTCGACGCCTTTAATTACGCCGAAAAATATCAGTGCCCGACGATTTTGATCACGGACCTGGCACTGTCGTTGGCTAGCCAATCCGCGAAAATGTTCGATTATGACTACGTGACGATCGATCGCGGGTCTTTGGCGGACCCTGCAGATCTGGCTAAAGTGGTTCCTGGTGAAATGTTCAAACGCTATGCACACACCAGTGACGGGGTTTCACCGCGGGTGTTCCCTGGGCAAAAAGGTGGATTGCACCACGTAACAGGTGTTGAACACAATGAAGTGGGGCGTCCAGATGAAGGGCAAGCCAATCATGTAAAGATGATGGACAAACGCCTTGGCAAGCTAAAAGGTGTGGAATTGCCAAACAGCGTGACGTATCAGGGATCTGAAAATCCAGATGTGCTCCTAGTCGGCGTAGGATCTTCTTATGGACCTATTGGGGAAGCCTTGGAACGTTTGCAACAGGCAGGCTTGTCGGTCGGTCACGCTCACGTGCACGTACTGTCTCCCTTCCCCGTCAAGGCGCTCGGAGACCGGATGAAAAATGCCAAGCAAGTCATCGTCGCGGAATCCAACGCAACCGGCCAACTTTTTCATCTCATCCGTTTTCACGGATTGAGTCATCCCGAGATGCAAAGTTATACCAAGTACGATGGCACGCCGTTTGTGCCGGGCGAAATCGAGAACAAAGTGAAGGGATCGATGATCGAATGGCAACGGTAAAAGAGTTTCGCAACAGTGTTCGGCCTAACTGGTGCCCTGGTTGTGGCGACTTCGCCGTACAAGCGGCCATGCAGCGTGCACTCGGCAATTTGGATCGCGAGCCTGAACAAGTGGCTATCGTCTCTGGCATCGGTTGCTCAGGCCGTATCTCGGGCTATGTCAATGCGTATGGCTTTCACAGCGTACACGGACGCTCGCTTCCCGTCGCACAAGGCGTCAAACTTGCCAATCGCGATCTTACCGTTCTAGCGGCTGGCGGCGACGGTGACGGTTTCGGAATTGGTTTGCACCACTTTGTGCATGCAGTTCGCCGTAACATGGACATCACCTACATCGTCATGGATAACCAGATCTACGGCTTGACCAAGGGGCAACACTCCCCAACGAGTTCATTCGGATTCAAGGCAAAGACCACGCCAGGTGGCAATATTGAAAATGCAGTGAGTCCGTTGCAGATTGCCCTCGCGGCCGGCATCACGTACTTGGCGCAAGGCTTTTCGCATGATGTCAATCAATTGACGGAATTGATTCAAGGCGGCATCGAGCACAAAGGCTTCTCATTGATTAACGTCTTCAGCCCGTGTGTGACGTACAACAAAGTCAATACCTATGAATGGTATAAAGAGCACACCGTCAATCTCAATACTTTCCCGGATTACGATCCAACTAACCGGGGAGCTGCCATCGCGAAAGTCATGGAGACAGATGGACTGTGCACGGGACTGATCATGAAGGACACTGAAAGGCCTGCGTTTGAAGACCTCATCAAAGGGTATCGCGAAGAGCCTGTTGCTAAACAGGATTTAGGAATCAGCCGAGATATGTTTTCACAGGTCATGGAAGAGTTTGCGTAACGTCCAAATAGAGAAATCCCCCGACATGCAAGGAAACCTACATGTCGGGGGATTTTTTCTTTTCAATCTTTCACGAGGATGCCTGCGTGACGAAGCTATTGATGATCTGCTCGGTCACGGCAGCTTGCGACTGCGGTAGATAAACATCGAGACGGATCGATCCACCAGTGCTTAGGTTGGCTACAATCCCTTTGTCAGGATTAGGATTTTGCGGGTTCATCAACGTGTATCCCACAATTTGTTGAGGAATCACCCAGTGAACTGTCCCTATCGCTTGCCCGTTATAGAAACTGACCAAGTCCCGCGCAGAATTTTGCACCAGTTCTACGATGGATTGGGAACTGTCTTTAGGATTGGTAAGACGAATAGTCGTTCCCTCACCGCCATCTTGCGTCGTTTGCATAATCCAGTGGGCGGGGAGCAAAACCGTACTCACAGAGCTACTTGCAGGCACGAAACCGCCGCCAGCTTCCGAAGCGCCAGACACCGCGGTCGCCGTAAGATCCGTAGCACCTTGTACGTCTACAGTGACGGGCACCTTGCCTTGATTCGTACCAGAGGGGCTCGTACTAGGCGTACTCTTCGTTGTCCCTTGCGGCGAATGCTTAGACGTACCAGGTGTACTCGCCGTGTTTGCTGAGGAACCGGTGGTTGCCTTTGGTTGCCCTCCTTGCTCCGTACCAGACGGTGCGGTGGTCGCACCTTGTCCGCTTGTACCAGTGATCGGCGTACTTGATCCATCAGTACCTGCACTTGGCGTCGTGTTGCCATTGCCGGCAGATTGTGCTGTAATGGGTTGTGGTACTGGCTGTCCTCCACCCGCCACTTGCGACCCACATCCAGCGAGTAGCGAAAGGCTAGCAATGGCCGCGATCATACTGAGCGCTCCACTCGTTTTCGTCATCGTCTCACGTCCTTTTAAAGTCTAGCAATTAGGAGGTCATCTATGTGTTTGCAACGCTGCGTGTCATTTATCACACGGCCACAGGAGTGGCGCTTGGTACCATGATCTTTTTCACGGCGATCGTCGCGGAGCAGATATTCGCCACGCTGCCACTCGGTAAGGCAGGTGATGTCCTAGCGGCCATCTTTCCTCCCTACTATACACTTGTCACACTGCTTTGTGGACTAGCCTTTATCGTAACACTGGCACTGCTCAGAAAGAAACGGAGTGGCTGGTTGCGTTCAGGCCAGTGGGCGGTCCTTATAGCGACCGTTTTCATGGCGGTGGGATGGCTTGTTTTCTTGCCGATTATGAATAACATTCGGGCCACCATTCCCACTTTTTCAGGACCACAGACACCAGCTATCGAGCGTTTCTTTATGTACCACGGCTTGTCAATGGGCCTCAATCTACTGGCCATCTTGTTGCTCTTTTGGGCAGAAATCATATTCATCGTCAAACACGACGCCCTGACATAACCTACAAAGAACCTACGAAGGAGAAACGCCGCCATGAATGACAAATTAGCTGCAGTGAACCGCTTTAAGGATATCAAGTTACCTGAAGGGGCAGAGCTTTGGCGTAAGGAGAACTATGCCTACACTGTAGCTGGCCAACCTTTCGACATCGAGCTGTTCGCGTCCCAAGACGACCGCTACTACGCCATTGGGACACCGGCTGACAAGAGCCGACTCATTATCTATGGCAGCCAAATCGTGAACGACGAGCTGACCGCTTTGCAACAAGCCATTAAAAAAATCAACCGGGATGCGTTGCAGACTCCCATTTTTGAGGTGGGCGAAGATCGCGAATAAGATCATTCGCCCATACTTTTTTCAAATCCGCCACTGATCGTCATTATAGTCATATGAAAACCCGTCCCGGAGCTGTGGGGCTACGCCCGACATACGCGCCAAGACCTCTGCATAGCGGCGGCGATCACCATTCGATCGCGCGTGCTCAGAGGCTTGGCGCAAGGCTTCGCGTACGATAGCTTGGTCTTCGTTGGAGAGTTGCTGCATCAAGAGCACACCCCTTATACTGTGGTGTGAATCACGCTAGCCGCGATCACTCCTAATACAATCCCCAAAACCGCACCCATGAATACTTCAATGGGTTGATGCCCGAGCATCTCCTTAAGTTTCTTTTGGTACATCTCATTTCCCGAAAAATGACGATCGATATAACGTCCGATCTCTTCTTCAAGCTGATTGAGAACGATCGCCTGTTCCCCTGCGTGACGGCGGATACCGGCCGCGTCATACATGACAATGACACCAAAAACCACACACGCACCGAAAAGCGTAGAACCGGTGCCAAACTCACTACCAACCACCGTCGCAAGGGAACAGACGGCCGCTGAATGCGAACTCGGCATGCCCCCAGTTGAAAACATCTTTGAAAAATCCCATTTTCTCTGCGAAAAAAAGAAAATCGGCACCTTGATCACTTGCGCGATGACAATAGAGGCAAGCGCCGCTATAATTGCCGGATTATGAGCCAACCCGCGAAAGAACGCGGAGAGCCACATGCGGGTACCTCCCTTAACTATCGTGCTCTAGTAGTATAACGCATAAGACAAGGTTAGCGAACAGATTCTGTGCGAACAGCAGTCACCTCATCGACAACATGGACCGTGGGGTGCCCAGTAGCACTCTGCGGGTACACATAGCAGATCGTGAGCCACTCACTACCGCCCCTTGGCTCGCTCGCCTGCCCAAGAAAACTGGAAAGCCTGTCCCAAGCCGCACGCGGGATGAGGTCCACCACCGTACGCTTGGGTAGGTCAGGACGCAAAAGATCTTCTTGCGATAGCTTGGGAGAAAGTTCACGCCAGTTGATCGCTGGCGAACGGCCGATGCCACGTCCCTCCATGCGCTGCCACCAAAGACTTCGCGGCTTCAGTTTCTCACGCATGAGATAATCCGCTCTCAGCAAAGCTTGCGCGATCTCATCGTAGACCTCTGCATAGATGAGAAAGTCCTCGAGGCGTCTCACCAGATCTAACGGCTGATGGCCTATACGCGCATAACCGAGCCTGTTCCAAAAGTCTCCAAAGGCTTGAAAAAAAGCGAATGCAGAAGTGAAACGTTCGCTGACAATATAGCGAACAATATTTGGAAAGCGCCCTGAGTTGTAAAACTTTTCGAGCACATCTTCCAATCTTTTTAAGCGTATTACTTCGTCATAGGTCATCCAATGATTCGAAAGCATCTCGTAAGGCGCAGTATCCATGTATACATAGCCGTACGACTCAGCCACACGTCGAAGCCCTGTGCCGCGTAGCAGTTTAAGAAACCCAAGTTGAAGCTCATCGGGACCTAGGGCGAACACGTCATTGAAAGTCTTCTCAAACGATGTATACCCCTCTTCCGGGAGTCCCGCAATGAGGTCAAGATGCTGGACGATTCGACCTGCCTGCTTAATACGCGTGACCGTGCGCGACAGCTTGGCAAAATTCTGACGCCGAGAGACGCGCTCGTTCGTCAGATCATTGGTAGACTGTACACCTACCTCAAAGCGAAAAAGCCCTACTGGTACGTGCTCGCAAAGCCAATCCACCACATCATCGCGCAAAATGTCCCCAGTAATTTCGAAATGAAAGGTCGTCTGGCCAGGGTTCGCAATCAAAAACGAAAAAATCTCCAACGCGAAATCTTTGCGCAGATTAAAGGTGCGATCAACGAACTTGATCTGTCGAACGCCCGCCTGTATCAGGCGAGACAGGTCATCTTTCACGCGACGAATCGAGTACGCGCGTACGCCCGACTCAATGGACGAGAGGCAAAACTGACACGAAAATGGACACCCCCGAGACGCCTCGTAATAGACGATGCGATTGGCCAATTCGTGCATATGCGCTTCTCCGTACGGACTAGGCAAATCATCTAAATTCACCACTTTGGTGCTTGCAACCGTCTTGTGCAGTCTCCCATCCTCTAATCGATAGCAAAGGCCTGGTATGCCGCTCAGCGTTGCAAAAGCTTCGTGAGCGTCCACAAGTTCCTTAAATGTCGCTTCACCTTCCCCGATCACAATGGCATCGACGCTTGGTAAACGCTCCATGAAGTACTCTGTATCATAAGATACCTCCGGCCCGCCCAAAACGATCAATGTGCTCGGCAAGACTTTTCTTAACACCGGTAAGATCCGCGCAGTCTCTTCTATATTCCATATATAGCAGCTAAAACCGATGACATCAGGGTGCAGTTCATAAAGACTCGAAACGACAACCTCAATCGGATCATGAATGGTGAACTCTTTCAGCGTCACGTCGTGACGATCTTCGATCGCGCTACGCAGACATCTGAGCGCGAGCGAGGAATGGACGAACTTGGCGTTCAGTGTTGTCAGTGCGACGCGGCTCAAAGACACAGGCCCCTTTGCTAAAAAGTGTGGGATCGAACGTTTACGATCGTCGCGCCATAAAGTACACCAATGCATGAAAAAGGAGGGTGTGCACTCATGTTTCAAGTCTACCCTGTTCTCATCGGCCCTTACACCTGCATCGCAGTCGATGTCGCTTTGCCGAAGACGCGGCTACTCGCCATTCGCAGTGAAACAGGATACATTATGTGCGGAGCGCTCGATGTCGCCTTACTCAATGAGAAGCTGTCAGACCGCGGCATTATCGCTGGCCGAGCGGTCGGCGTACGTACGATCGATGATCTCCTGTCGGCACCCCTCGAGTCGGTTACACGAGAAGCGCAAAAGATAGGCATCGAGCCTGGTACCATCGGCCGCGACGCGTTGCGCATCATGTGCGAGCATGCAGAATCATGCTCGGGATCAACGGGATCGTAAATCATCAAGAGAAATGGACCGCGTGTGGACAGTGTGTTTCCATACGCGGTTATGGCGCGTAAATAGTGCCATAGACGTGACAGGAAACCATGTCATCATAAAAAAAGGAAATAAAGGGAGACCCAGATACGCTTTCCAATTCACTCTGTCCAGAAGCATAGCCAAAGGCATCTGGATAAGGATAAATAGATTGATCGCCGCCCAAAACCACGTGGGCAAGAGCTCTGTAACCGCTGAAATGGCGCTACTTCCAGGCACAGTAGCCTGAAACACCAGCATAAATCCAGTCAAAAACAGAATCAGAAAACGCATAGGCTGGAACAGGTAAATCGCTGCGTCAAGTTTAGGCAGATTGCGTTCGACAACACTGGCCTTAAGTAGCGGCATCATGTATTGTTGCGCACAAGTAAAATGCCCCTGCATCCAGCGCAAGCGCTGGCGCAAAGACGCGATCAGCGTGATCGGCTTCTCGTCGTACACACGGGCATCGTGCGCCCACACCGGATAGATGCCGATGCTGACACAACGCGCGCCGAATTCCACGTCCTCTGTAAGTCCCGTGGCCTCCCAGCCAAGCTGCGTCAGCAACGGCATATCGATGCAAAGCCCTGTGCCACCGAGCGCGCAAGAAAGACCGAGGTTGTACCGTGCCAACTGCCACATGCGGTTCGTATACCAATACGAGATCGCCATCGAGATACTCACCCAAGAGTCGTAAGGATTCTTAATATCCAAATACCCTTGGATCACCTTTTTGCCGTCTTGCAGCCGATCATTCATCACACGCAAGAAATTGGTTGCCACCAAGTTGTCGGCGTCAAACATGACCACTGCGTCGTAAACTGTGCCCATCTCAGCGAGTTGCTCAAGCATCCAGCGAATCGCAAAGCCCTTACCGCGCTCGCCCTCACTAGAACGCTCCGAAACCATGGCCCCGTGTAGCCGAGCAATCCGCGCAGTCTGATCTGTACAGTTATCAGCAATCACATGAACGTCGTACAGCTCTTTCGGGTAGTCCATTCTCTTTAGATTCTCTAGTAAGTGAGCGATCACCATTTCCTCATTATGCGCCGCGACGAGAACGGCAAAGCGCTTCGCAGGCTCGTGTCGAATCGGTCTTTTACGGTAAAACAATCCGAATACGGACAGCACCACCTGATAAAGTCCGATGAGACCGGTCACGGCTTGCATCGCTATAAAGCACCCGTCAAGCGTAGCGTTCCAGAATCCCATCTAGGTCTCCCCTGTCAATCCAAGACTTTTTCGTTCTCTGCGTGAAAGGCAAAAGATGCTTCATTACTATAGCATGTATGCAATCTGCCGGACAAGTAGACGAACTCTATCGCCCCATGTATAATAAAAAGGTTGAGGTAGCAGTTCAGTCGCCATAAAGGTGGTATAGCCCATTGCAAGCCTTGTCAGCCTTCCTTGAACACGCTATTCGCCATTATGGCATTCTTGCTGTCTTTTTAGCCATGGTCTTGGAAAGTGCCTGTATTCCGTTGCCAAGTGAACTCATTATGACTTATGCGGGATTTGAGGCTTTTCGTGGCAATATCGCCTTTGCCCCGGCAGTTGTCGCAGGCATCGTCGGCAACGTCGTCGGTGCAATGATCGCCTACTATGTCGGCAGTCGTGGTGGCAGAGTTTTCTTGCAGCGATATGGTAAGTACATCTTCTTTAGCGAGAAGCACTTTGCGGCAGCGGAACGTTACTTTGTCCGCTACGGTACGGTCACCACGCTTGTGTCTCGCGTGTTGCCCGTACTGCGCACGTTTATTTCCCTGCCCGCTGGCATCGCACGCATGGATCGCAGGCGGTTCCTACTTTACACGACGATCGGATCTATTCCGTGGGTGTATGTGCTTACGTACCTCGGATACAAACTGGGACAGAATTGGACCTCCATCAGCGCACATTTCACCGCTTTGACAGTCATTTTTGTGGTCATCTTCGTCGCAGCTGTCATCTGGTTTTGGACGAGCGCCCGTGCACGTAAAGTGTGATCTCGGCGCTTACTAATAAAAGCCCTTGGTACCTAGGTACCTAGGGCTTTTATTAGTAAGCGCAATCGGGATTAATCGCAACTGCCCGGTTTTCCTGCGTCATCTTTCGTCCGGAAGCTCGATCCACAGCCACAGGTGGATATAGCATTAGGATTATGGATTGTAAATCCTGTGTTCGCCATCGATTGTACAAAATCGATCTCAGCACCAGATACATAAGGCGCACTCTCTGCATCGATGAGCACCGGGATTCCAAGCGGCAACAATACCTGATCGTCCGCTTTACGATCATCGATGGCAAGCCCATAGCTAAAACCGGAACAGCCACCGGGTTTCACAAATAGTCGAAGCCCCTTGTCTTCCTGACCTTCGAGCAGGTCTTTCACTTTCTCCGCTGCATCCGCCGTTAACGTCACCATTTGAAAGTCCCCCAGTCCGTCGCAAATTGTAATCTTCAAAGTCTATTTTACTCCTTTTGCGCCGTACATTAAAGGAATCTCTGCAACAACTTGCTCAGCCCTTCAGGGATTTGCAGACTGGACTGGCTATACCTCCCTCGCCACCTTAGACAAACTGTGTGCAAGGTCCGTCCAGGCAAGCTGACCAATCCGAATGATGCGTTGCTCATCACGATGACCTTGTGTACTGTGTAGAAAGCGCAAGCCACTGACTTCGGCAGCGGAAATTTTGTCCCCGATATAGGTACTGGCAGTCACAATACGGCTGTGCGGAACCAAGGACATCCCATACATCACGAGTCCCAAGACAATCAATAATCGCATTTTTCTCTTCATCAAAAACACGCTCCCATCGCTGCTGCTACCAGCATCGACGAGAGCGTGAACATCTATACGAGATAGGCGCAATTACTCCGCCTGCAGATCGCTCAGTACCTTCTGTGCATGTCCCTCAACCTTGACTTTTGGGTACACACGCGCTATTTTTCCCTCTGGATCAATCACATAAGTGGTTCTCTCGATCCCCATGTACTTCTTGCCGTACATGCTTTTTTCCTTGTACACCCCGTAGGCGGTGCACACACTTGCATCCGGGTCGGAAAGCAGCGGAAAGGGAAACTGATACTTTGCAGCAAATTTTTCATGCGACGCCATACTGTCGGCGCTAGCCCCTAGCACCACGGCCCCAAGCTTGACGAACTCTGCGTAGAGCGCGGCAAACTCATTGGCTTCCTTCGTTCAGCCAGGGGTATCGTCTTTTGGGTAGAAAAACAGCACCACGGGCTTCCCGCGCAAATCTTCCAACGAAATAGTCTGATTGCCAGTCGCCTCTAGCGTAAAAGCAGGGGCGACTTGTCCAGTCGTCAGTTCCACACACATCGCCTCCATCCGTCTGTGTATCGCGATCGCTTCTTTACTTCACTCAGTATACCGGACTGTGCACCGGATGGACAAATGTAGCAAACGACTGTCGTCAGGATCCACTGACGACGCGAACGGTGGCGATCGTGGGGTCATCTGGTCCTTGCACGGGAAGGCCGGCTCGCAAATTCTCCTCGATGTAATCGACATTATCTGACGTCACAACCTCGCCTGGCAACAAAATCGGAATACCTGGCGGGTAGACCATAATCATATCGGCAATGGTATGCCCAACAGATTCACGAAGCGGGACAATCCTCGTAGATGCGTAGAAAGCATCGCGCGGATTCATCGCCAAGCGCGGCGTTGATGGGACGAACACCCTTCCACGCTCCTGCGGACTCTCCAGGCGTTCGCGCGCAATCTCCGCGAGGGCTTGGACGAGCGCGGAGGTATCCTGCTCGGAATCTCCTGAAGTAATGATGAACAACACGTTGTATAGATCCGACATTTCCACTTCGATATTATACCGTTCCCGCAACAATCCTTCGACGGCATACCCTGTCAGCCCAATGTCCGCCACTCGAACGGTGACCTTCAGTGGATCGAGCGCAAAAGTTGCGGTTGAGCGCTTGATCTCTTCGCCGAAACAATAAAGACCAGGCACCTCGTTGATCGCACTACGCGTCTTTTGCGCCAAAGAGATCGCCTTCTCAATTAACGCGCGACCTTGCGTAGCGAGTTGACGACGCGCCGCATCAAGTGAGGCAAGCAGAATATACGAGGTTGAGGTAGTAGTCAACATCGACAAAATGGCATGGACGTGGCGTGCCCGAACAAGCCCCTCTTTGACATTGAGGACTGAGCTTTGCGTCAGTGATCCACCCAACTTGTGTACACTCGTCGCCGCGAGGTCACAGCCCGCTTGCATAGCGGATAAAGGTAGTTCTTCGTGAAAATGGATATGCACCCCATGTGCCTCGTCGACAAGCACAGGAATCCCACGAGCATGAGCCAACTCGACGATGGCACGCAAGTCTGCTGCAACGCCGAAATAGGTGGGGTTAATGAGCAACACAGCCTTGACGTGAGGGTGGGCGCTCAAAGCAGCCTCGACCGTTTCTACGCGAACTCCGTGGGCAATGCCAAGATGGAGGTCGATCTCAGGTTGCATAAAATACGGCTTTGCGCCAGACAGAATGATTGCGCTGAGCACGGAGCGATGGATATTGCGCGGAACCAATATCTCGTCGTCTGGGCCGACCACCGACATTACCATGGCCATGATCGCACCGCTCGTCCCTTGTACGGAAAAAAATGTAGCATCTGCCCCAAATGCTTCAGCCGCGAGGACTTGCGCCTCCTGAATGATCCCCGTGGGGTGCATCAGATCGTCAAGCGGCCCGATATTGATCAGATCGAGGCTTAACGCAGTATCTCCTATGATGCTGCGAAACTCGGGGTCCATTGCTTTCCCTGTCTTGTGTCCCGGGATGTGAAATTGTAAGGGTTTGCGCGCTGCATGCGCCATTAAGGCACTTAACAGGGGCGTCTGCTGCTGATTCATATCATACGCACATCCTTCTCCAAACCAAAATGGTCGGGACCGTGACCCGACCGTTGCAATTCTGCATACATCCCACCTGTCAATCTACCAGATCCTCAGCGTTTTGTACGGCATCACGTGCCAACTTGTCGCGGTATGCCTCGTCTTGCTTCTGCTTATCTAACAAAGGCGCGTATTCCTCAGCCGTCAGCCACTGTTCCCAGACGCTAGGCGTAGCATTCACCCACAATTCTTCACGCTGTGCCATCAGAAACGAACCTAGCAGCGTACGTTCGTGATCATTTAGCGCCTCTAGCATGATCTTCCCTTTGACCGCTCCATCCATCTTGTTGACCTGATCGGCCAAATTCTTGTATCCGATGCCAGACTCTTGGTCGATGTAGATGACACAAGCGGCGAGACCATTGATCCCGTGACCTGCGATAAAGCGCCGCAGTGTCGCCCAAACTAACGCAATTCGCCTGGGACTCGCCACCTCGTCAGCGGCCTTCGTGAAGTGAATCCCCTTCTCAAACTTCCCTTTTCCGTGGATAGCCGCGTTGTCAATATAAACCTCATCACCATCGATGATGATCGCGGATAAATTCGCCAAAGCATCCGGACGTTTATGCCGGTCCACCGCTTTCAGTTGTAGACGCTCCATAGAGGCCTCACCTCCATCATAAGTCATACTCAATCCCTCAGTGTATTGTACCAAATACGCGCATGATTTTCTCTGTCTAGGGAATTGTTATAGATGCCTTCCGGTACATTCTCATTATAGGGGGTCAACTCGTGCGTATACCTTTGCGCCACACTTTAGCATTACCGCCGCTGTTTGCTCTCGTTCTTGGCCTCTGTATCACTAGCACCCCGGTCCCGGCCCATGCGCAGACAGCGTATTATCTCGGCGCCGCCGGTTTTCCCAGCACGATCCGCGTGGCGATCCGGGAGAATAACGCATCCGGGGAGCCAGATCCCCGCGGTCGAATCATTTTCGTATCCACCGTTAATTTCGATGACTACTGCCGGTGTGTGTTGCCCAATGAGTGGTACCCGGCTTGGCGGCCAGCGTCCCTCGAAGCCGGAGCTATAGCCGTTAAGATGTTCGCTTGGTACCACCAGCTCCACCCTGTCACCGTCGACGGCTTTACGTTCGATGTAGACAACACAGTCAATTTCCAAACCTATCGAGCCGAATCCTATCAAGATTCGACGGATCAAGCGTATTACACGACGCGCAATCTGGCATATGTAAAACCGGATAAGGAGATATTTGAACTCAATTACCGTGCCGGATATCAAAACCAACCCAACTGGCAATACCGAAACGCCCAGAAGATGGCCCAGTGGGGAACGGAGTATCTAGCCGAACAAGGTAAAACGCCACTGGAAATCCTGGAGTTTTATTATACCGGCCGCATGCTCACCAGCATTCCAGGAGTAGGAAGGAGCTAGATTATGTTACGAAAATTACGACCCGCTAGCGGACAACGTACACTCCGTTTGCGTCAGCAGCTAGGAATCGCCTTGCTCGCAATCGGCGGACTACTCCTCACGCCTATGGCCGCCTATGCGCAGTCGCCGAGTCCAGGTTCAACACCGTCTGTACAAAGCGTGCAGCCAAATAACGGGGCCAAGCCGAATGCTTCACCGCAAAGTCCTGCTCCCGCCCCTTCAGCACCGAACACAGGGTATGTCCCCGACCTTCCGGGATCAGCTGCTGGACGCCTGCGGGTTAAAGTCATCGACGGGCGAACCCGCAAGCCACTGCAAGGGGCCGAAGTGGTCGTGATCGAAACGGAGAAACGATACAAAACAGACAAAGACGGCCTGACACCTTGGATAAAAGCGCCCGTGTTGAGGAGTGCACGCTACCGATTTTTAGTCAATGAGCTACACGGACAGTTAAACCTCATCTCGTATAAGGATGGCTACCGGGATTCAGTACACATGGGTGTGCGCGTCAATGAAGGGGCTGTAACAAAAACGACCATTTGGCAATACAAAATTCTACCGGGTCCTGACACGCGGGTAGAACCTGTACTCTATCAGGAACCGTACCACCGGCTTTGGATCATTCAGTTAGCCGATCGCTTTCGTCGACCTTCACAACTCGGTGAAGGCTACGAACGTCCGTAAGTAGAGCCGATGGGAGGAATTGTCCTTTGTCCTGATCCGCCGATTTGATACAATAAGCTATCTGAAACATTCGGGGGAGAGTGGTGCGATGCCAAGGGTAGCGAAGTGGACCCTTCTGCTTACCTGCGGACTGGCAACTCTCTCTCTGGTCGGCTATGGCACCAGCGTCGCGGTCTCGCGAGGTGAGAGTACAACCATACAGCAACCTTCTTTGGGAGATCACGCGCCTATTCGCGTGTCATCGGCAAAACAGGGCAAAGGCACACATCACGCCATGCTCGCAGCGCGTCCGGTGGCGCTACAAAGCGATTCACGAGCGCATCCATCCGATGAATTACTCGAAGGTATGCGTAGCTATCGTCCGGTTCTCAAAGCCCCCTACTTTTCGCAAACGGTGTTTCAGATCAACGGTGGATGGTACGAAGCTCCCCTGACAAAAGGCGAACGCGTGTCTGCAGTGGCCCTTTCAGATGGGATTGCGTGGACAATTCAGACAGCAGTCAGCAGTGGACAAGCCGCTTCGATTTCCCATGCGCGTATTTACTTAAGCCCTTATCGGCAAGGCACCACGAAGGCTCGTCCGAGTCTTTTGCAAGAGGGAACCCAGCTGTACAAGACGACTACCTCACCTGGCACTTCCGATATCATTACCCTCTACCAATGGAACCAGGGTCTTCTTTATACAATGACACGTTCGATCGGATCAGGGCGCGAGCAAGAACGCCTCTACTTCGCTACGCCAGATGCACAACCGACATTGCTGACCACAGTTAACGGTCTTTCTTTGACTGGATCCCTACAAGCAGTAGACACTGGCATCCTCTACGCTTTCGGACAGCATACAGATGGTGCCGTGCGTTTAAAGGCTGTTGGCTTTTTCAATCCGCAGACACATATCGCAACATCCCTACCCGCCACTGTATGGCCAGTCGCAATCGACAGTGTTGCGGGGGATTCGGTGAACGTCTTATCTGGTCCATCGGCCATTGCGGTTACCCTGGATACAGGCAAAGTGACTGTATCCCCAGCCCCTGCAGATCCGAGTCTGCGCGAGCAGGCTCTAAAGTCGTTGCATACGAAATCTTGGACGGTACTCTATCTGCCAAACGCTGCACCTGACCTAGCGCATAGCGCATACACATGGAGCCATGGATCGGATCACACGTACACGATTGATGTCGGCAATCCTTTATCGCGTCAGGACGTTTCCGTGACCGTTCAAAGCCTACCTGTCCATGGCGCTATCCACAGCCCGGACCAAACACCGACTACTATTTTGAAGCCGAGTCGTTTCTTCGGCAACTATCAGGTCAAACATGCCTTTACGCTAAGTTCAAAAGAAGGACCTCTTGTCACTTGGGCTTACACCAAGAATGAGGAACGCAAAGTTGCGTGGTTTGCCTCCTTTACCAGCGCAGGCTGGCGCTTTATGATTGGCCCTTTTTCATCCCCTGCCAACCTGGCACAGATCAGACAGCTGCGCAGTTTGCTCGCCCTTTACGCACACGGGCCTGTCCTGCCACTCGGAGCCGCAGGACAGGTCAATATGCGTATGCAATCAGACACAAACAAACAGAGTCAAGTTCTTTTCTCACCTGCCCCAGGCTTAGAAGTCTCAGCTGAAGGGCCTTCCCTATCCCCTCTTTCTGTACTTTCCCAGTGGACGGTGAATCCGGTAAACGGGGGCTAGACACCGGTCTGCTGTCCTCAGGCTTTTGCAGCCACCGCCGCAATCCGCGCGGCGGCTTCTTCTAAGCGCGCCTCCGGGGCCAGCATCGCAACCCGTACATACCCTTCTCCTGCCTCACCAAAACCGATACCAGGTGCCACAACCACGCCTTGTTCTTGGAGCAAGCGCTCGGCGAAAGCAACCGACGTAGTACCAGGCGGTGTGGGTAACCACACAAAAAACGAGCCTTCTGCAGGTAGCAACCTCGGATATCCCAGCCTTTTCAAAGCGTTGAGAAAAGCGTCTCGTCGACTGCGATACGTGTCACGCAGTTCCCGCACGCACCCTTGATCGCCGAGAAGCGCAGTCGCCGCGGCCCGCTGAATGCCGCCGAACAGGGACACGAAATAGTGGTCTTGAAGGGTGTTGAGAAGTTCGACCACCGTCTCGTTGCCAAGTGCAAACCCAACACGCCAGCCAGCCATATTGTACGTCTTAGACAGCGTATAAAACTCTACCCCCACATCCTTTGCCCCTGGGGATTGTAAAAAACTTTGCTGCACGCCACTGAACCCGAGCGCTCCGTACGCAAAGTCATGAGCAACGACTATATCATGACGCTTGGCAAAAGCGATCGTTTCCTCAAAAAAAGTGGAGGTGGCAACGGCCGCGGTAGGATTGTTGGGATAGTTGAGAAACATCAATTTGGCCCGCTCTGCCACTTGTAGGTCAACCTGCCGGTAATCCGGTAAAAATCCGTTCTTCTCAGCTAGCGGCATAGCGACGAAGTCGGCGCCTGCCACGGCGATACCAGACAGGTAATCTGGATAACCGGGATCCGGCACAAGGGCAATGTCACCAGGGTTCAGCAAGCATTGACTGATTTCCACTAAACCCGCCTTGCCGCCGAATAACACGGCAACTTCCCTCTGTGCATCAAGTTGCACGCCGTATTCCCGCGCATAAAAGGTACAGATCGCCTCCCGCAATGCTGGCAGCCCACGAAAGGGTGGGTAGCGATGTGTGGTGGGATCTTGTGCAGCCGTCTGCAACGCTTCGACGATGTGCCGCGGCGTAGGTAAATCTGGATTCCCTTGGCCCAGATTGATAACATCGCGGCCGCTCGCGATCAAGACCGCCGCTCTGGACGTCAAAGACGCGAAGAATTGCTGAGGCAGACGCCGCATTACGTTGGCCGGTATAATTGGCATGATAACCGCCTCCTTACTCTTCTTCCCCGTTGCTCGGCGCATCTGGCGGCAATTCTTCTGTTTCCCCTCGCAATAAAGCAATCTCGTGCCTGTACAGGCCGCCTGGCGTTTCCAAGATCAGCGGAATCTGTGCAAGCGCCGGATGCCGTACGATCCGCAATAGAGCATCGACCCCGAGCGAACCGCGACCGATATTGGCGTGACGGTCCTTGTGTGAGTCAAACGGCGTTTTCGAGTCGTTGATATGCGCAACTTTCAGTTTGTCGAGCCCGATCGTATCGTCAAATCGCGACAAAAAGCCATCGAAGTCATTGACGATATCATACCCTGCACTGTAGTTGTGGCAGGTGTCTATACATACTGCCAGCTTTTCACGATGCTTGACAAGGGCCATGATCTCGGCAATCTCTTCTAATTGATTACCCACTTTAGATCCATCTCCGGCCATAGTCTCTAAACAAATCGACAACGGCTCTTCGCCCGTCAAAATGGCATTGAGCCCTTCAGCGATCCGTTTGATCCCGGCTGCCGTGCCAGTTCCCACGTGACTGCCTGGATGCATCACAATATACTTAAAGCCAAGATAAGATACGCGCTGAATCTCCTCCGTCAGAATCATCACCCCGTATTCGAAGGTATCTGTCTTTTGACTTGCCAAATTGACCAAATACGACAGATGTACCACAGGGTCTGAAAGACCGCTTTGCTCCATGATCGCTTGCGCCTCATCACGATGAAATGTGTCGATCGGCTTGGCCGCGCCACCGCGGTTACTGCGTGTATAGATCATATACGTATCAGCCCTATAGGAGATGGACTCCTCAACCGCTTTCAACAAACCAGTTTTGGCGATAGAAACATTAGCCCCTATTTTCAAAGACAATACTCCTCCTTAGCATAACGGCACAGCCGCCGACACTACAGTACACGGGAGGCGCTACCGGCGCCATTGCTTACCTTATGTACATGTGCCCAGTCTACCACAAGAGACGCAAAGAGAAGGCGCATGCAGTCTTGACGACCTGCACACGCCTTCTGACATACAAAGTCCACGTTTCCTACAGATCCAGATACATCTGGAACTCAAGCGGATGCGGGCGCAACTTGAGAGGAAGTACTTCTGTCGAACGCTTGAAGTCGATCCATGTCGCGATGAAGTCGCGATCGAATACCCCACCTTCGAGTAGAAATTCGTGATCGCTCTCAAGCGCCTCAAGCACTTCGTCGAGTGAGCCTGGCACGCTGCGAATCTGCGCCTTCTCATCTGCTCCTAGTTCATAGATATTCTTATCCATCGGGCCATAGCCGTGCGCCGTCGGATCGATCTTGCGGCGAATACCATCTAATCCAGCAAGCAGCATCGCTGCAAAAGCCAAGTACGGGTTTGCCGTACAATCTGGCGTCCGAAACTCGATACGTGCAGTCTTCGGCGTAACGGCCGCCACTGGTACGCGCACAGCCGCACTGCGGTTGCCTTTAGAAAACACAAGGTTGACTGGCGCTTCGTATCCGGGAACCAAACGCTTAAAGGAGTTGGTGCTCGGAGTGGCAAACGCCAGAATGGCAGGCGCGTGCATGAGGATGCCTCCGATATAATGCAAGGCAGTTTCACTCATGTTGCCATAACGCCCCTCTTCAAAGAACAAGGGATGACCATCTCTAAACAAGCTTTGGTGTACATGCATGCCAGACCCGTTATCACCGTACACCGGTTTCGGCATGAATGTGGCAACCTTCCCGTACTTGCGAGCCACATTGCGAACGATATATTTATAGAGTAAAACAGTGTCCGCGACATTCGTTAGCGTGTTGAATCGAAAGTTAATCTCTGCTTGACCCGCGGACGCGACTTCGTGATGATGGCGTTCGACACGAATGCCTGCATTCATTAATTCCATCACCATTTCGGTACGAATGTCGTGCTGACTGTCGGTAGGCTGAACAGGAAAATAGCCACCTTTGTTCTTTACTTTGTAAGCTAAGTTACCATTCTCGTCCTTACCCGTGTTCCAATTTCCTTCGCTCGAATCCAACTGGTAGAAAGCACCCGATTGGCTGGAATCAAATCTGACATCGTCGAAAATAAAAAATTCGAGCTCAGGGCCAAAATACGCTTCTGTCGCCACGCCTGACTGGCGCATGAAGGCTTCTGCCTTTTGTGCGATAAAGCGAGGATCGCGATTGTAACGAACGCCCGCGGGATCATAGATGTCACATACAAGATCCAAGGTAGGGACTGCGGTAAAAGCATCTACATAGGCAGTAGCAAGGTCTGGACGCATCACCATATCGGATTCTTCAATGCCTCGAAATCCCTGAATACTGCTACCGTCAAAAGCCACACCGTGCGTCAGCATGTCTTCGTCTACTTCGATAGCCGGAATCGTAACATGGTGTTGCCGGCCCGGCATATCCACCAAGCGAAAATCCACCATCTGAATCTTCTTCTCTTTAATCAAGGATAAAATTTCCGAAACTGTCATGTCTCCAACTCCCGCAAGTAAAGTGACGTTATGCATTTCGACAGTGTCGAAATGTTTTTCTACGGGTTCAGTATACGATACTCCCTGCAGTTCCGTCAACACTTCATGTTAGGTTAGCTCACGTGCACTTAGTCGAACCGCAATGTTCGTCGCCGGACAGATACGCTGAGGGCAATCCCAATGAAAATAAAATCGACGATCAAAGAGGAGCCTCCGTAACTGACAAACGGCAAGGTGATCCCCGTGGCTGGCGTGATGACCAAATTCATCCCGATGTTCTCAAAAATCTGAAACGCAAACATCCCGACCGCTCCTGCGAGCATGTACGAACCAAAATCATCGAGTGCTGTGTTCGCTATGCGAATCATCCGGTAAAGCATATATAAAAACAGCATGATAAGCACGCTTGATCCGATAAATCCCAACTGTTCCGCTACTGCCGAAAAGATGAAATCTGTCCACTGAAAAGGAATCCACCCACCGGAAGTCTGGGAGCCGTGAAACAGGCCTGTCCCGTAGACACCGCCTGAACCGACAGCAATCTCCGCCTGCGCAACCTGATACCCATAATCGGACGTACTGTAGCCCGGATCGATGAGCGTGACAATCCGCATGGTCTGGTAATACTTGAGAAAATGCTGGTGCAGTAGGAAATGGAGCGTTTCTTTATAAAACACGCCTATCGCTAGCGCGACAAAGCCTACCAACGTCCCACCGATCCCCATCATCCATGCCAAGTGCCGTTTTTTCACATAGACCAACAGCATGGTGAACATCGTCGCGATGAGGACCAATGCCTGTCCGAGTGCGGGCTCTTTCAGAATAAGGGCCGCCGGAATGAGAAAAACAGCGAATACGGGCAATAACCCCCGAAAGGAATAGTCAGGCGTCTCTCGCTCGTTCATACGGGCCATGTAGTCAGACGTCCATATGATCGCGGCGAGTTTGGCTAATTCCGAGGGCTCAAAGCTGAGTCCCGGAAGCGGAATCCAACTATGCGCATTGTTGATCTTGTGGAACCCGAAAACCGCGACAAGTAAAAATAGCGTGCCACCATAAAAGATCCAACGGATCTTTGCCAAACTCTTGTAGTCATAAAACATGACCAGAAACATCGTGATATAGCTCAGCACTTCCCAAACGATCTGTCGGTACAGAATATGAGCGGGAATGCCGAGTACGGGATCCCCCACAGCCGGATTAGCTTTGCCGTAGGTCGAGGTGTACACCGCGATACAACTAAAAACAGAAATACCCAGCATAGCGATGATCAGACCGTAGTCGAGATCGCGGATGTTACGTTTTACAATGGATTCCAAAACCGTGCGCTCCTTTGGCCAAGGCGGTATTCCCCTCTATCTTCGCATGCATCGCCGAAAGGCGCAATGCCTGATCGGACGGATCTGTGAACAGGCAGTAACATCCCTCAAAGCACTCCGGCAAGGCAGGATCAAGAGATGTATCACAGTCTTCGCTTTTTGCGCTTTAGCATCCACAACCAACAGCCGACGAGACAAAAGGTGCCGGCCATGCCCGCTGACAGCCACAAATCACCGACAGGAAAAGCTTCGCGCAATGCGGCCACATGTGGACCTGCGAAGCGACCCAGGGTGATAAATGCTGTGACCCAGATGCACACGCCTGTATAGGCGGCAAGGGCAAAGCGTGGATAAGGCATACCGCCAAGGCCTGCCACAATAGCAGTCACGTGCCGCACCCCCGGTACGAAAAAACCGGCGATCAGGGAGACACTCCCATACTTGTCGAAGTACCGTTCTACTGTCGCCATTCTTGGTTCGGTCAGCCCGACGTGTCGCCCCAGTCGTAACAGCAGTGGTCGACCGATCCAGGCGCCAGCCGCGTAGCTGAGCGTGATGCCGATACCGCCGCCGATGATGCCTGACAATAAGCTAGGCAGGTACGCCAAATGGCCACGATAGATCAAGTACCCGACCGCAGTCAGAATGGTCTCATCCGGCAAGGGCAAACCGACGATCCCCAAGATCAGGATTCCAGCCAAGCCGACATAACCATACTGATGAATCCATACGAGCAAGTGCCCACTCGTCATTTTGTTATTCACCTCGCCTATCTCTTTCGGTATTCCTCCGCTTATCCGCAGACGCCTGCGCTAAAGACAGTACAGGTACATAGGGTACATTTGAGGAGGGAGAACGATGTTTATTCCACGTCATCAGTGGCATCGGCACGTAGGTCGTCACGTTTTGGTGCACACCCGCTCAGGCGTCTATCACGGTCGTTTGCAAGGAATCACGGATACGCACATGCACCTGCAAGGCACCCGACTTGCCAGTACAGCAAAAGACGAAGCGCTCTTGCTGAAGACACTCGAGACTTCTTCTGAAGTGAGGCACGAGCCGGACTTGGTCTATTTTCCAGGCGCCGCGATGGCGATCCCTTTGGCTGCGGTCGCTGGCGTCACCGCGCTTGGTCTTGGCGCCATGGCAGGCTGGTAAAATGGTTTGCAATCGTGCGGGGCGTTCACACCTTGTGTGTGGGCGCCCCTTCTTTGTCCATTACAAAAAACTATGCAAGTGGACGGGCATTTAGCAGGAGGACAGGGCATCCGCAGCGAATAAAAGTGTTTGTACATAACTGGAGGGGCATGAATGGATCGACATAAGCCAGACTTTCTACTGTTATTCACAGTGCTTTGCTTACTCGGCTTCGGCCTCGTGATGGTGTACAGCGCCGGGATGGTTAATGCGGTACTGGTCTTGAATCAGAGTCCGTCCTATTATTTCACCCATCAGGTCATCAGTGCAGTGCTTGGCATTGCCCTCATGTTCGTCATGATGCGCGTACCTTTCACGGTGTTAAAGAAGAGCGCTAAAGGTATCACGATTGCGACGATCATATCGCTGATCCTCGTGTTCGTCCCCGGAATTGGACATTCCGCGCAAGGCGTTCGACGGTGGATCGGACCGGTGTCCTTGCATCTGCAACCCAGTGAATTTGCACTGGTAGGCGTACTCATTTACCTAGCGCATATATACGATAAAAACGCATCTTTCACTTCGCGTTTCTCGCGCGGGGTCGTACCGCCACTGATTGTCGTCGGCGGCCTCTTTCTCCTGATTATTAAGGAACCCGACATGGGAACCGGCATGTTACTGCTTTTATCAGGACTCGCTGTCATGTTTGCCGCAGGCATTCGCAAGTCGCATTTCACTTTGCTGCTCATGTCCTTGGTACCTGTTGTGATCGCCTTTATCCTGATGAAAGGATATCGCAGCCGGCGACTGTCCGCCTTTTTGCACAGCGGTGGCTATCAGATCAAGGAATCTTTGATCGCGATCAACAACGGTGGACTGTTTGGTAAAGGCCTCGGTCAAGGGATTCAATCTTATGGCTTTTTACCCGTTCCCGAAGCAGACTTCATCTTTTCTATTATCGTCGAAGAGCTTGGCTTGATTGGCGCAGCGCTTATGCTTGGCGCATTCGGCTTTCTGGTGTGGCGCGGCATCAAGATCGGCCTCGGATTGCCGAACCGCTTTGCATCGCTGCTCGCGATCGGCATATCGTGTATGATTGGTATCGGTGTTTTGATCAACGTCTGTTCGGCGACCGGTCTGATCCCGATCACTGGGATCCCACTGCCATTTATCAGCTATGGCGGGACCGCCCTCGTGGTCAAACTGGGTGCCATGGGCATCCTGTTATCGTTATCGCGTTACACGATCGAGCCGATGGAGGCGGCGCGCTCACGTGAGCAGCTCAGCAATATTCGACCATTCACGGCAGCAAGTGCGAACGGTGTTTCGCAGAGGCGTCCAAAGCGCAAACCTGCTGCCGCCAGCCGTATGTCCACCACACAAACCCGCAAAGGATGAATACGATGAGTCTCCTGCAAAAAATCGACGAACAGTTATTCTACTTCGATCTCCTTGAACAAGGCCTACCTGGCCGTTCGAGCGCTTACTTGATGAAAGGGCAAAAAAACGTGCTGATTGAGACAGGTTCAGCCCCCTGTCTTCCGCGTATTGTCGCAGCCCTGGATGAAGCGGGGCTTTCTCCAGACGAGCTCGATTACTGCATTGTCACGCACGTCCACCTCGACCATGCCGGCGGAGCGGGCTTGCTGGCAACCCTTTGCCCGCGCACAATTTTTGTGGCGCAAGAGCGTGCCGCGCGCCACCTCATCGATCCAACCCGCCTGATCGCTGGAGCCAAAGCTGTCTATGGCGATGCTTTTGAAACGTATTTTGGTCAAGTGCTACCTATACCTGAGAGACAAGTGATCGTTAAAAAAGACGGGGAATCCCTTGATCTTGGGGATAGAACGCTGGTGTTTTATGATACGCCAGGCCATGCCAAGCACCATTTTAGCATTCACGACCCAGACCGCGAAGCCATCTTCTCTGGTGATGCGCTCGGTATCCGGTATGTTCGCGCATTCACCGGTTGGGATTTTGAGTTTATTTTACCTTCCACCAGCCCAACGGACTTTGACCCTGAAGGCGTTGCCTATACCGTACAGAAACTGGAGTCGCTAGGTGCGAAGACTGTCTATCACACTCATTTTGGCCCATCCCCTGCTACGCAAGCACTGACTGACACGCTGACTGGCGCCACAGCCTTCGCCGGACTCGTGGACATCTTCTACAATGAAGACTTGACATGGGAGGAATTAGCGCTGGCCCTGCAAGGATTCATCGGAAGTTATTTTCGTGCCAGAGGATATGACAAGCCTCTGAACATCGAAGATATCGGGATCGATATCGAGCTCGACGCCAAAGGCTTGCTCTACTATGCACAACAAAAAAACAGCCACACAGCCTCCTGAGAGACTGTGTGGCTGTTTTTCATTCTAGAGGTTGTTCAAAAAGTGTCCAATGGCGCAGGTATGCGCCCGTGAACTCCGTAGCGTGGGAGAGGCGGCAGGCCGTTTCCAACGTGCTCATTTACCGACTACGTACACTCCGCGCGCTGAAAACGGCCTGCCGCCTCTCCCACGCACGTCTTACCTAGACACTTTTTGAACAGTCACTTCTAGTATGCGGTAAAATCGCAGCCTTTTTCAATAATCGCCACGATCTCCTCCAGCCCGCTGCGGTCTGCGTCTGTGAAGCGCCCCGGTAGTGGGCTGTCGATGTCTAACACCCCGACCACATGGCCGTCCCTGCGAATCGGCAGGACGATCTCGGACCGCGAATCTGCGTCACATGCGATATGTCCCGCAAAAGCGTACACATCCGGGACGACTTGTGCCTCCCCCGTATGAGCAGCGGTACCACATACCCCTTGTCCGAACGGGATCCGAATACATGCCGGTTTCCCTTGAAAAGGGCCAAGGACGAGTTCTTCCCCATCACGCAAGTAAAAGCCCACCCAGTTGATACGGTCCAGGAGTACCGCGAAAAGAGCAGACAGATTCGCCAAGTTAGCGATCAGATTAGGCTCCCCTTCAATCAGATGTTTAGCCTGAGTCGCCATACTATGATAACGCTCGGGGCCATCACTTACAGTCTGGTTCACTTCTATCATGTACACCATCGCCTTTCTACGCTAGACTTTCTGAGGGCTGGGACGTCTCTGCGGGAGTCGTTTTCGAGATCCCCAACATCTGTAAAACATGCTCGTGCGCACGCCATTCCAGTGTATCGTCAAGCTCCACTAACGGCTCCTGAACCCCGCGAAAGGCCCGTGCCTTCGTCAGTAGGTAATCTGCCAAGTGTGGATTTTTGGGCAACAGCGGTCCATGAATATAGGTTCCGATGACCCCCAGATGGTGTAAACCTTCTAAGCCGTCGCGTCCGTTATTCCCATATCCGGAAAGCACCTTACCTAGGGGAAGATACGGGTGATAAGTGCGCCCTTGATGATTCTCAAATCCTACGACTGTTTGTCGAACGACTCCCGGAATCGACGAACACTCGATCGCGATATTGCCCACTAAACGCGTACCGGGCTCTGCCTTCGTGTACATTTCCACCAGTCGCAATCCTTTGACCAAATCACCACCTAGCGTCTCATAGTAGTCTCCAAGTAGCTGATAGCCACCACAGACCGCAAGCATCGGCATGCCAGCCTCGACTGCGTAGTGCAGATCACTTTGATACTGAGGGAGCATAGACGCCACTTGCATTTGCTCCTTGTCCGACCCTCCACCTAGTAAAACCATATCGAGTTCAGCTAAATTCAAGGGTTCTCCGAGACGAATAGGAACTACCTCTAGATCGATCCCTCGTACAACGGCACGAGCACGCAGCACAGCGAGATTACCACGATCGGCGTAGAGATTTAGTAGTTCGGGAAAAAGATGCGCAACGCGTAGCGGTCTATTCAACTGGCCGACACCGCCTTTCCACGAAACTCTTTGGGTTGTGCGTGGGTAAGTAGACTCACAAGTGGATGCAAGGCCGTGTAAGTCGACAGCACGTACACTGGAAGGGCCTCCTCGTTTCCAACCAAAAGCAACGCCTCAGTGTCATCGACGATCTTGATATCCAGACGGTCAACCCCAGCATAAGCGAGTCGCAAAGCCATATCAGCTGCGCGCGTGCCCGCGCAGACATAGCGGGTGCTAGGGCTATTCTCGACAAAGACTTCAAGATCGACGTCCCACAGCCAGGAAACATCCCGACCGTCCGCGAAATTGTCGTTGATTACAAAACACACCATTTTTTCTCGCGCATCTTGCGCCACCGTACTTAGTACACTATCTGCACCAGTCGGATTCTTGATGAGCGAAAGAATCCGCTCTGGATGACCTGGGAATACTTGCATTCGACCAAGCGGCTGAATAAACCGTTTGCTCGCCTCAGCGATGCGGCTTGGAGAGACGCCCAGCGTGCGCGCTGCACTTGTGGCAGCGAGCAGATTGTACGCGTTGTACAGTCCTTTTAACGGATTGGGCACGAGAAATTCACGATCCTCGCTAGGACGCCAGTCTTGCGTAGCCGCATACTCATTTACACACAATTGACTCGCCGCAGTTCCCGCATCCAGCACGCGACCTGCAAAACTGAGCTCTGGTCGCTTGAATGAGCACTCTGGACACGCATAAATACCCATCTGCCCATAGAAATACCGCTCATAGGACAACAGCGCACCACACTTTTCACAAAATGCACCGTCACGCACTTGATTCCCTGAGACGAGGTCTACGACAGATGTCTCATCTGTTGATTCCATGGGGGCATATCCGAAAAAGACAGGCTTTTGATTGATACTGGAAATAGCCACGCAAAGTGGATCATCTGCATTGGTCACCAGTGTGGTGTCAGCACCCCAAGCGGCATTGCGCAACAGCATGATCGTTTGATCAATCTCACCGTAGCGATCGAGCTGATCTCGCAACACATTCGTCAGGACCAGTACTTGTGGGCGAATACTCGGAAGGACGAGTCGCATGGTTGCCTCATCAACCTCTAAAAGCACGCGCTTTACGGTCAATCTGCCCCGCCAGTTCGTCTTTTGTAAAAGCGTCGCGAGAATCCCTTGAATGAGATTCGCGCCACCCCGATTAACCAACCAAGGCTCATCGTCGCTGTGTAACATCGCGTAAAGTAGTTCAGTAGTCGTCGTCTTTCCGTTGGTGCCGGTCACAATGACGCAGGTATCAATTTGCCGCAAGAGTCGATCGGGAAGCAAAAGATACACCCGCTGTGCGATAACGCCAGGTAGACTGGTCGCCCCTCGGCCCATGATTTTCAAACCTATCGTCACGAATTTGCTCATCCATACCGCGAGCAATGCTCGAAAACTCATACCTGTAAACTCCATTATAAATAGATCAACTCCATAACGTATATAGTAATCCGCTGAGCAGCAGTAAGATGGCCACGACAAGGGCGCTAAGAAGCCAAGCCCGGCGGATCTTTCTTCGCTGTTCTGACTGTTCATCGAGCAAAAAGGCGTCTTCCACAGACCCGGAACCAAAGCGAGTCAGCATTAAGTAAACGACAAGCCCCCCAAGGCCGGCCAGCCCCCCCATCTGCGCGTAATTGCGAAGGGAAAGGCGATGTCCGATATAGAGATACATGAGCAGTACGATCGCCACCAGGGAATACAGAAGGACGACGCGCACGACAAATCTTTTTAGTCTAGAACCCATATACGCCCATGCCCCCGTCTACCAGGAGCGTCTGTCCTGTGACGTAACTGGCGGCATCCGACAGAAAGAAGATAATAGGGCCAAGTAGTTCGTGTAGTTCCCCCACTCTGCCCATAGGCGTGCGCGACACCACTTCACGATGATACTCCTCATTCGCCAAAAGTGGTTCGGTGAGTGGGGTTTTAAAATACCACGGTGCCACGCAATTCACCCTCACTCCCTCTTTCGCCCACTCGCACGCCAGTGATTTGGTCATATGGATGACGCCTGCCTTGGCCGATGCATATGCGGTGCCCGTTCGCAACGCGACATGTCCACCAACCGAAGAGATGTTCACGACCGCGCCGTGTCCTTGCTTGCATAGGGTTTGCCCGACAGCTTGCGCGACAAAAAAAGTCCCTTTTAAATCAGTATCTACAACGGTATCCCAGTCTTGTTCTGTGACATCCAGCGCTTTTGTGCGAATATTGACCCCTGCGTTATTGACAAGTCCATCAAGGCCACCTAGCGACTCGCGCACCACATCCACCGCACGCTGTATGGAGGCAACGTCTCGCACATCCATTTGCGCTGTAGCGACCGTCTGACCTGTCGCATCATAGATAGCGGCTGCTACTTCCTGCAGATCGCGCTCTGTCCGTCCACACAGCCCTACGCGCGCACCGGCTTGTGCCAACCCGTGCGCCAAAAAAGCGCCAATCCCTCGTGTCGCCCCAGTAATGAGGATGCGCTTGTCGACGACCGAAAGTGAATTCTCCACGCAGATCCTCCTTCTCTACATAACGGCGTAGACAGTGGTGCGACAGCACCATCGTGTCCATTTCCAGATTAGCTTACCAGACTCATCCGTATTTCTGCAATGTTTCTTTGAATTGGTTTATACTATGGACACAGGAAATGCACAGAAGGAGCGAGACATTTGCTACATCGATTTTCACGAACAGAACTGGTGGTCGGCACGCAAGGGCTAGCTACACTCCAACATGCGACAGTGGCGGTGATCGGTCTTGGCGGAGTAGGGTCTTATACGGCCGAGGCACTCGCACGCTCAGGCGTGGGACGTCTAATTCTAGTCGATAAAGACGTGATCGATATAACCAACATCAACCGACAGATCCCAGCGCTTACAGAGACCATCGGACGGCCGAAAGTCGAGGTTATGGCAGAACGCATACACTCTATCAATCCCGACTGCGAAGTCGTGCAAAAGCAAATCTTTTTTTTGAAAGACACGGAGACCGATATTCTTGAACCACCACTGGACTACGTGGCAGACGCCATCGATACAGTAAGCGCCAAAATTCACTTGGCCTTGTCCTGTCGGGCGCGCCAGATTCCCTATGTAGCCAGTATGGGAGCGGCCAATAAGCTTGACCCGACCGCATTTCGCGTCATGGACCTGTTTGACACGCACATGGACCCGATCGCGCGCGTCATGCGCCGAGAACTGCGCAAACATGGCGTGCACAAAGGCGTGACCGTCGTATGCTCAGAAGAACCTCCACGCAAGGCGGATGCAGAAGTGTTAAAGCAGATCGCCCCGTCAATACAACCTGGCGAGACGTTGCCCCGCAAGGCGCAGAATCCGCCGGCGAGTATTGCGTTCGTGCCTCCGATACCCGGGCTCATCCTGGCTAGCGTAATTGTACGCGACCTAGTAGGGCTACGATAATCCGGCGACGACCTTACGTCTTGCGCAAAAAACGCACGAGTCCAGACTGTTGAAGCACGCTCATAAACGCCGCTGACGGTGGCGCAAAAAATGTGGTCCCATCGGCTAGTACAACAGATTGGGCGTGCAAAAGGTGGTGGTTCACACCAAAGGCCAGTTTGCCTCCGTACTTGACATCCCCGAGAAGCGGATGTCCGATGTCTTGTAGGTGCGCCCGTATCTGATGCGTGCGCCCGCTTTCAATTTCCACCTTCAGAAGCGTAAAAGGACCGGCAGTCCCCCAGGGCTCGTAGCGCGTGACTGCCCCTTGCACGCGGAACAGATTGTCATCTGGGCGGCGCGCATGCACACGACCGGCAATGAGCGTGCGTCCTGAGCGCTCGTCGCGCACCAGATCGGAGTTGACTTCCCCCGCCTCTGCCACCGCTCCCCACACCACTGTGAGGTAAAACTTTGATAATCGATGCTCACGAATGTCTTGCGCAAGCTTGCGCAGTGTATCTCCGTCTTTACCAATGAGGACAATGCCTGAAGTATTGCGATCCAGTCGATTGACTGTGGCCGGCATGAAAGCTCGTCCATCGGAGAGTTCACCGCGACTGTGGAGATAGGCGAGGGCACGTGAAATCAGAGTATCTTTATGTTCCGTGGCATCCGGGTGCGTAAGCAAACCGACAGGTTTGTTCACGACGAGTAAATGGGCATCTTCATAGACGATATCGATATCTTTGGAGACGCCTCCGAATTTCTTCGCGGGTCGACTCAGCGCTTGATATTCTTGCTCAGGCATATAGATAGTGACGATATCGCCCGCTTGTAACAATGTGTCATTGTTACCTTTCTTTCCATTCACTTTGATTCGCCCTACGCGAATCATCTTATAGACGCCGCTCAGAGGCAAGCCAGGAAGGGCTTGCCTCAGATAACGGTGCAGTTTCTTGCCACTGTCGGGCTGGGACATTTCAAACTGAATCAAACGATTGGCCTCCGATTTTTACCGATTGCTGCACACGTCCCAAGACGCTTGGAACTAGCTTTGCGGGCGCACTATAGATACGGCGAACTGATCGTTGCGCACGTGACTTTGTAGTGCCTGATTCACATCTTGTACAGTCATCACGCGAAGAAAATCGAGTGTGGTCAGAACGTCAATGCCACGTAGCATCTGTTGCGTGTACACATTGGCAATACCTTGTGGAGAATCCATCAAGGACAAGAAACGGCCGATGGCTTTGCGTTTCGTGCGTTCAAAGTCGGTTGGATCGAGACCGTTCTTGGCTGCGTCTTGCAGTGCGCTTTTTACCCGCTCCGCCAACTTCTCCGGATGATTCGAGTTGCCCCCCATCATGGTATGCCCATAGTATTCTGTCAACTCATAACTAGCGCCAAACCCTGCATCCGCCAGATCCTCGTCGATCAACGCATAGTAGAGCTGCGCACCACGCCCGAGAAGCGCATCCAAAGCAATTTCCATCGCGGCTTCGTGACGCTGGCGCAACTGTCCCGTGACGGGCACTGCCGTCTCTTTGAAGCCGAACATCGTACGCGGTTGGGACACGGCTAGGCGACTCTCGCGAAGCGCCTGACTCGGGTGTTTCGGTACAGGTGGGAAGCCGCGTACAATAGGCGGTTGCGGTTGGTACCCTTTAGCCGCTTGATTGGCGACAACATGCTCTAAAATAACATCCGGTTCCATTGGACCGATAACGAACAAAACCATGTTCCCAGGGTGATAAAACGTTCTGTGGCAATCATACAGGTCTTCTTTCGTGATCTGATAAATCGACTCCACCGTACCTGCAATGTCAGTGGCCAGAGGGTGTTGCCCGTACATACCTTGCAACAACCCTTTGAAAACCTGCCAAAACGGGTTATCTTCGTACATGCGAATTTCCTGTGCAATAATACCTTTTTCCTTTTCCACGTTCTCGTCCGTAAAATAAGGACGTTGGACGAAATCGATCAAGATCGAAAGACTGTCCAACACTTTGTCCGTAGACGAAAACAGATAGGTCGTACTGTCAAAGGTCGTGAAAGCATTGGTTTGCGCGCCGTTTTTAGCAAAATCCAGAAAGATGTCCCCGTGCTCTTCTTCGAACATCTTGTGCTCCAAAAAATGTGCAATGCCGTCTGGCACATGGCGTACAGCACTCTGACCTGGCACTACGAAGTCATTGTCGATCGAACCATACTTTGTCGTGAAACACGCATAAGTTTGCCGAAAATCTGGCTTTTGCAGTACATACAGCGTTAAGCCGTTGTCCAGAACCTCCGTGTACAGTGTCTCCCCGACAGAATCGTAGCGAATCTCACGCATGGGTCTCACCCTCCTGATCCCGTAAGAAATACACCGTATCTAGTTTGACTCCCTGCGCAACCCGCACCACGTCTTCTTTCGTGACGGAGGCGATGCTATCCAACAGCTCGGGCACCGTACGACTTCGCCCGGACAGTCGTCCATACATCTGAAGCATCGCCCCCGTCAGCGGTTGGTCATCAGACAGAAGATACTGATTGATCAATCCGTCACGCGTAAACTGTAGCTCATCATCCGAGATCATGCCGGACCGCAGTGCCTCCAATTGTTCAACAATAATGCCTTGTGCTTGGTCAAAATTCTCGATCTGAATCCCTGATTGGATAAAGATAATGCCTTTGAGTCCCTCCAAACGGCTGGACGCATAGTAGGCTAGGCTCGCTTTCTCACGCACGTTGGTAAATAGCTTAGAGTGCGGAAACCCACCAAGCACGCCATTGTACACGAGAAGTGCCGGATAATCTTCACTAGCGTACGATGCATTCGTAGAAAGCCCCATGTTAAGCTTCCCTTGATTTACATCGAGTCGCTCGACGATAACCTTAGGCTCCGCACGATTAACGCGATTAAACGGCACCGTACGCATATCAGCTACACTTTTGGCAAAAGTCTCGCTGCGAAAGTCCTTAAGGACTTGCATGACGGACGTAGATAGCACATGCGCGTCGACGTTGCCGACGATATACAGATGTAGGTCGTGCGTTTGTACCAGATGTCGGTAATCCTCGTAAAGTGATGCAGGCGTGATCTCATCTACGCGTTGAGCATAACCATTTCGCGGAATTCCGTAAGGCAAATTCTCGCACATCAATTGTGTACAGCGATCGGCTGCATAGGCAATCTTGTCATTCACAACATTTTCGATTCGTTGCTTGTGCAACATCTTCTCGGTTTGCACAGCCTTTGGGTCAAAAGCACCCTCTAAGAGATGGGGTTGAAACAACACCTCTGCAAAGAGCGAAAACGCCTCGGCAAAAAGCCCTTTGGCCTCAGGCAGATGGGATTCATTCGCGCACTGCAGAGAAAATTCGATCGTCTGCGCATCGCCTTGTTTCACCGCACGACCACCGATACTCGCTCCGTAGAGGTCATCAAACGCGCGCATGAGTCCTTCAGGACTCGGATGCCGCTTCGTGCCACGCAATAACACATGCGGTAACACAGAGTACGCGGTGACAGTGTCCTCTGCGAGCGTACACTGCCAAGTCGCAAGCGCGGTCACCATCTTGTATTTTTCCGTCGGCAAAATATGTACATGAATGCCATCATACTGCTCACTATGCCAGTTGGCTGTCACTGTCCGCAGCCCCCTTTTCTCGATTGCCTCGCGTACGTAGTATGTGTTCTAGAAAAAACGGCATACCAATCGCCCTCGGCACCACCCACACCGAGGGCGAACGACATAGATCTCACCTTTATGAACCTTTGCGCATCTGACTGCGTGCCGCGGCTTGGGCCACATCAAAATCAAGACGCGTAATCAGTTGCGACTTGCGAATCCACTGTTGCACGTCACGACGCATCACGGGAGCCACGTACTTGGGTAATCCGTAATGGTCCACTAGTTCCTTGCGGGACATTTGATGGCGGCTCTTGCAATGCAGATTCGTCAGAGCTTCCATCAACTCACCACAGATTGGACATTGAAACACGGACACTCATCCCTTCACGTGGGGTATGTCACATGTGTTGCCTTCTGTAAGAGCTTCTCGGATGTCTCTTTGATGTGTACACAAGATGCAAGCTATTTTAGTACCCTTTGAGTGTACCTTTTTTCCATTGTGGAAGCAATCAAAAAAGCGCCACCCATCATGCAGTGGCGCTCGCTTCATACGTTTAGTGAAACACGGAACCGATCTTGGCGAGATAGCGCCAATTGCCAGCCTCTTTGACCAGATAAGCCATGCGACCATGCAGTTTAGTCGACCTGCCTACTTTGCCGACACAGTCTTTGCGACCAAGCGACGCCAAGGTCCCCATCATCACTGGCTTAAACGCTTCTTTGACGCCACCTTTGATGTCATGATAAAGGCCTTGGCCTGCTGCCGCCCCCATCTGCCAAGCGAGTTGCGCCGTTGGGGGCAAAGGTCTGCCATTGTCCCCGAGTACAAACGCACAGTCGCCCACCAGATAAGTATTTGGAATGTTGACCGACTGTAGATAAGCATCGACTTTCGCGCGTCCACGCGGCTCAGTCTCGAACCCGGCGTCGACAACCAACTGGCTACCGCGTACGCCGCCTGTCCAAATCATCGTTTCGGTCTCGATGACACTGCCATCTTTCAGGTGCACAAGGCCAGGTTCAACCTTGGCAACCGCCACGCCTGTGCGAAATCTGACACCGCGCGACTGCAGACTCTCCTGCGCCGCCTGCACTAATTCGGGATCAAAGCCGGGCAAAATGCTCGGCATCGCCTCCACGTTGTAAATCTCCACCTGGCTGTAGTCGACACCTGTCTCTGCCGCCAAACGCGGCAATGCATCTGCCAGTTCGCCGACCAGCTCGATTCCACTGAACCCCGCGCCACCTACTACAAAACGAAGTAATTCCGGCCTGCGATCATAGGCGTATCGAGCGAAGCAGGACTGAATGTGCACGCGAATCAACCGCGCTTGATTAATCGTCTTCATGATAAAGGCGTTTTCCTTCATGCCTTCGATGCCGAAATACTCGGCCTCACTGCCAAGCGCCACCACCAAATAGTCATACACCAACCGTTGCCCGTCTACTAACTCTACTGTGCGCTCATCTGGGATGATCCGCGCCACTGTACCTTTGAGTACATCGATATCCTTACCGTTGACCACTTTTTCAATAAGGACGCGACTCGCGCGATCGGAACGGGCCCCGACGGCCGTCTCGTGTAACTGTGTAACCAATTGATGATAACTGTGTTTATTCACAAGCGTGATCCGCGCATCATCGACGGTCAACTTCTTACGCGCCTCAAGCGCGCTCATCAAACCCCCATAACCTGCCCCTAGAACGACAATATGTTTAGCCATGTCTCACTTGTCTCCCTTACACTCGTCTCCATGAATATCTTTTTATCATAGCAGGTATATAGTCGGTGTCAATAAAAGTCGAAACAAAATCGTTGACTCTTTCACCTGTATCTATTGACGGAGGTAAACTGTATCGATCCCCTTCTCTATCTTATGCGATTGATGACAGCCGATGTGACAAAGGAAGAAAACGGAGAACAAGGAATGACATTTCGTGTCGTCTCGGTTGAAATAGAGGCCACCTGTATTATATGATAAGTCTGAGGTTTACTTGTACGAGAGGAGTGGATATTGTGGCGTTCATTATTGTTTCTCCCTGTATTGGTGAGAAGGCTGCCGACTGTGTTGAAACCTGCCCTGTCGATGCGATTCACGAAGGGGAAGATCAGTACTACATCGACCCAGAGACTTGCATCGATTGCGGTGCTTGCGAGGCTGTTTGCCCTGTCTCGGCTATTTACCAAGAAGACTTCGTGCCCGATGACGAGAAGTCGTTTATCGAGAAAAACGCAGAGTTCTTCAAGAAGTAAGTGACTGTCTCTGCGCGGCAAGCTGCGTAGACAAGAAAGCGGCGCTGATAAGCGCGCGACCGTTTTGAGCGTCGCGCGCTTACTCATGCTTTGCGCCTACCTCCCCTGTTAACGGGGATCTCACCCGGAACTTGCACGGGCTGAAAGTCGCGATAGCTCACCGGATCGCGCGGGTCATAACGAACGTGGCGTACCACCCACACGACGATCATATGTGCGCAGCCAAGCACTGTGGCAAGGGCAATGAGCTTATGTTGCGACGGGGACGACAACGCGACCACTGTGAACGATCCTACGCTGAGCAGTCGCCCCAAGCCAAGCGCAAGTTCACGCGCAATCAAGTGTTCCGAACGCCGCGACCGTGACGCCTCAGATTCGTCAATCTCATTTAGTTGCATAGCCCCGAGTGGCACCATGAGAAACGGCAACGCAGTCGCCGTCACAATCCCAAACACGAGCAACGAGCGACGACTGACCTCCCACCAGAATATCTGCACACCTGCGGCTAACAAGAGACTAGACACATACATCAGTGCGCGGCTCACGCGCCGATTGTTTGCGATGCGTCCCGATACGTAGAAGGCGGCCAGGGACAAGAGGCCTGTCCATAAGCCGTATTCCCCGAGACCGGCTTCTGATTTCGTTACAAAAAATACCAATAATCCAATGAGAAAGGCAAAGACGCCCTCACGGATCCCAAACACCACCTGCCCGATGAGCAGACGCCGCCAGTCAGGATCTCTACGTAGGCGAAAGCCTGTCCGCAAGTGCAAAGGGGCATGTCTGTCTTGTACAGGCAACCTGAAGCTAAGTACAAACAGCAAGGCAAACAGGATCAAAGAGACACCAAATACTAGGTGATACCCGGAAAAACGAGTGTGATCAGAAATGAGAAAGCCCGCAAGAAAAGGCGGAATCGTGCCTGCCAAGGTACCAAACAAACCAGCCCAGCCACTGAATGACCCGCGCGTCCGATCAGTGGTCAGATCAAAAGTTAGCACATGAAAACCGTACCAGTATAGGCCTTGCCCAGCGCCAAAAAAGACACCGAGCCAAATCACATGATGGGCGCTGCGACTCCCCAGTACGAACAAGAGGGCAAAAAACACAGATATCGCGACTACACCTACGCGAATCATCCACGGCACGCCAGTGCGCGGACTGAGATACCCGGCGGCCAGAAATGAGAGCGGCAATGCCGCGTACATACAGAGGTTAAAGACCCCAATCGCAACAAAGGAATGGTCCACGCGCCAAATAAAGACGTTCACAAACATCCCGGACAGCGTGTACGCAGCCACAAATAAGGTGCCAATTACGAGAAGCAAACGGCTGGCTTTAGGAAGCTTTGGATGAACCGAGGATAGCATGGAATCCCCCCTCGGTTACCTAAACTGCCTAAAACACAGCCATCTTATCCACTGCGCAAGTACCTGTAGAGTCCAGATATGTTGCCTGTTAAACGATGAAACTATAAGCTAGCGTCAACACGCCGACGACCGCGCAGTAAATGCCAAACGGGCGCAAAGCACGCACTTCGTGGGTGCGAAAGTACCGCATGAGAAACCAGGTGCTAAAGTATGCAGCGACGCCTGCCACGACACCGCCGATCAAGGACATCTGCAAGAAGCCGTGCGCGGCGTGATGTAACTTCGGCAATTCCTTGACCGCGGCGCCAAGAATCACTGGCGTTGCGAGCAAGAAAGCGAAGCGTGCTGCCGCCTCATACCGTAGACCGTACATGAGGCCGCCGATCAAGGTTAGTGCTGACCTTGAGAACCCAGGAATCAGCGCAAAGGACTCAAGTACGCCGACCACCAATGCCTCACCAAAGGTAAGATCGGTCATCTCTCGCTTACCTGTTTTCTTTAGCAGTCTATCGCCAATAATCAAAATGATCCCGTTGACGATGAGAAAAATCATGGCCACACGCGGTGTTGCGAACAGTTGCGCGAACTTCTTCGCGCCGAGTTCGCCGATAATGACGGGCGGAATCGTACCCACGACGAGCAGTAAAAACTCTTTGCGTGAACGCTTTACTTGCGGACGCTTTGCTGATGGGCCGCTCGCAAATAAAGCGACGATCATCGTCAACCAGTCTTTCCAGAAAAATAGCAATAAAGCGACCGCTGTCCCTACGTGCAACGCCACAACAAAAGGTAGAAAAGCAGGGTCTGCCTGCACGTTCGGCCAATGCAGCAAATAAGGCAGAATGACGCCGTGTCCGACGCTGCTAATCGGAAAAAGTTCAGTAATCCCCTGTATCAAAGAGAAGATCAGGGTCTGTACGATGGTCATAGAAAATACAGGCCTCCCTCAGTCTAGTTCGGGGGTATTGTAACATATTTCTCACATACCCCGCCTGTACTTTCTGAGAGAGACCCTATTTACTATTTTTGCGCAGTCGCCTATTCTTCCCGTGGACGGTAGCTAAGCGATTACAGATTGCGTCTATACTGTCCTCCTACCTCATAGAGCGCCGCTGTGATCTGTCCGAGACTCGCCACTTGTACGGTTTCCATCAATTCTGCGAACAGATTCCCTCCCGCCTCGGCTACCGCTTGCAGGCGCTTTAGAGCTGGCCCCGATTGGGCTGCATGCCTCTCGACAAACTGCTTGAGGTTCGCGATCTGTCCGACTTTCTCCTCTTGCGTCGCACGTGCCAACTGCATCTCACCTTTCGCGGCGCTCGCCTCGTCCCTATGCGGCAAAAAGGTGTTCACACCGATAATCGGCAGTTGCCCGGAATGCTTGAGTGTCTCGTAATAGAGCGACTCCTCTTGAATCTTGCCACGTTGATACTGCGTCTCCATCGCGCCTAACACACCACCTCGCTCATGCAAACGCTTGAACTCTGCGATGACGGCTTCCTCCACCAGATCAGTCAGCTCTTCGACGATGAACGCACCTTGCGAAGGGTTCTCGTTTTTCGCCAAGCCAAATTCCCGGTTAATGATCATCTGAATTGCCATCGCCCGGCGAACAGACTCCTCCGTAGGCGTCGTGATCGCCTCATCGTACGCGTTTGTATGCAGCGAATTACAGTTGTCGTTGATCGCGAGCAGCGCTTGCAAGGTCGTGCGAATGTCGTTGAAATTGACCTCTTGTGCATGCAGCGAGCGACCAGAAGTCTGAATGTGATACTTCAGCTTTTGGCTACGCTCACCCGCTCCATACAGGTCACGCATGACAACAGCCCAAATGCGGCGTGCGACCCGACCCATGACGGTATACTCCGGATCCATGCCATTGCTGAAGAAGAACGAGAGGTTTGGAGCAAAATCGTCAATATGCATCCCACGGCTAAGGTAGTACTCCACATAGGTGAATGCATTAGCCAGCGTGAACGCTAACTGCGAGATCGGATTGGCTCCAGCTTCTGCAATGTGATAGCCGCTAATGGATACGGAGTAGTAATTGCGCACCTGATGCTCGATAAAGTACTCCTGAATATCGCCCATCATCCGTAAGGCGAATTCCGTCGAGAAGATGCAAGTGTTTTGCCCTTGATCCTCCTTGAGGATATCCGCTTGCACAGTCCCTCGCACCGCCTTTAGCGTGCGCGCCGCGATGGTGCGGCGTTCCTCATCACTTGGGGCACGTCCTTCGCGTTGCTCGAAAGCGCGTAACTGTTGCCGAATGGCGGTATTGAAAAACATCGCCAAGAGCATCGGAGCCGGTCCGTTGATGGTCATCGAAACTGAAGTATTAGGATCCACCAGGTCAAAGCCGGCATATAGCTTCTCCATGTCATCAAGCGTGCAAATACTGACGCCGCTTTCGCCCACCTTGCCATAGACATCAGGTCGATAATCCGGGTCCTCCCCATACAACGTCACACTATCAAACGCCGTTGACAGACGCTTGGCCGGATCGTCTGCCGACAAGTAATGAAAGCGCCGGTTCGTGCGTTCAGGAGAGCCTTCACCCGCAAACTGACGCCGCGGCTCTTCATCTGTTCTTCGCAAAGCAAAGACACCCGCGGTATAGGGAAACTCACCCGGCACATTTTCAAGCGACAAAAAACGCACCCAGTCCCCGGCATCGCGATATCGGGGAACTGCCACACGCGGAATCGAGAGGCCACTCAAACTCTCTGTGTACAGCGGTTGGCGAAACGTTTTGTCGCGCACCACCGTGACGAGTTCCGGCGCATGATAGCGCGCGATCAGATCCGGTATGCTTTCGAGTTGGCTGCGGGTCTGCGCACTCAGTCGCGCAGTCAACCCTTGCAAAAGAGTGCGCAGTTGCTCTTGTGCGGCTTGCGTATTGTGTCCGACCTCTTGGCTACCTTCAGTAGGTTCCGAAATCAGGTTCAAGGCGCCTTCGGTTCGATAGCACTGCGACGCGAGTTCTGCTTGCTGCTCTACTTGTTCGTGATAGCGCTCCACCGTGCGGGCCACATCGAGCAGATACTGGGTACGCTCACCTGGAATAATGGCGCTTCTTGTCGGCAACCCTGTTTTTAGCGTAAGGGACGACGCCAGATCGGTCTTGCACTTACGAGCCACTGTGTCTACGAGCGCCAAGTAAAGCGTATTGGTTCCTGGGTCATTAAATTGACTGGCCATGGTCCCATATACGGGCATCTCTTCTGGCGCATCGTGAAATCTACCCTGGTTGCGTTGGACCTGTTTGCGAACATCTCGCAGCGCGTCAAGGGATCCACGCCGATCAAATTTATTGATCGCCACTATGTCCGCATAGTCGAGCATATCGATCTTCTCCAACTGCGAGGGCGCACCGAATTCACTTGTCATCACATAAACCGCTACATCTGCGATCGCCGCTACATCCGCATCGCCTTGCCCAATACCACTAGTTTCCAGTAATATCCAATCAAATCCCGCGGCGCGCAAGATTGTGCACGCATCCGCTGCGGCTGCCGAGAGCTCCGAGCGAGCGTTCCTCGTCGCTAGTGACCGCATATACACGCGCGGATCGTAGATCGCATTCATGCGAATCCGATCGCCCAAGAGCGCACCGCCAGTCTTTTGACGCGATGGATCTACTGAGATCACTGCAATCCGCTTATCGGGATCATCGCGTAAGAAGCGTCTCACTAGCTCATCAGTCAGGGAGCTCTTGCCTGCTCCGCCCGTTCCGGTGATCCCGATCACAGGTGCGGCGCCGTGCCCCGTCAACCGTGTGCCGAGATCAAAGGGATCGGTAGACTGCGCTTCAACAGCCTCCTCAGCCAAACTAATGAGCTCGGCGATCGTATCATGGTCGTCGGGGCGAAGCGTCTCATGACTGGCCAGCCACACCTTAGCCTTGGTTTTAGGCGTAGGCATATCTGCGCGCTGCAACATGTCATCGATCATACCTTGAAGCCCGAGTTCACGGCCGTCGTCTGGCGAGTAGATGCGCGTCACACCGTAGGCGTGCAACTCCGCCAGCTCGCGCTCGACAATGACGCCACCGCCACCACCAAACACGCGAATGTGAGAAGCGCCGCGCTCTTTCAACATGTCCACCATATATTTAAAAAACTCGACATGACCGCCTTGGTACGAACTCACGGCGATCCCTTGAACATCTTCTTGAATGGCGGTGTCTACGATCTCTTTGACGGAACGGTTATGTCCGAGATGAATGACCTCGGCTCCGCTCGCTTGGATCAGCCGACGCATAATATTGATCGATGCATCGTGACCATCATATAGACTGGAGGCTGTCACAAAACGCAAACGATGTACTGGCTGATAAGGACTGGCTGTATTCATGAAATAGATCCTCCTTCTGGCGTTTGCGCGCTGGTCGCTATCATCCCTTCATCGCGCGCGCACAGTTCGCGCATGATGAGGGATGTCTGGGTCTCTATAAAGGCTGTGAGCGGATATGTGTGACGCAGCGACCAACGGCGAAACGCCCACATTTGGCCGAGCACCGTGATGTTGTGCGCCATGAGCGTCACTGAGCTCGGAGAAAGCGTAAAAGAGTGGTCCTCGATGCCTCGGCGGATCAACGTTGCAAACCGTTCGGTGATCGCTTCTTCGCGTCGCAACACGTAATGCATATGGCCACGCGGTAGTGACTGCGTCTCTTGATACATGAGGAGAATAATATCTTGCAGTTCATCAATGACGCGCAAAAAGCCTTCCAGTAAGCGCGGCATCTGATTGGCTGCAGTCTCGCCTGGTGTCGGCACTTGATCTAGTCGCGCTTCCAGTTCAGTGTGAATCATGTCGCATACCAAATACAAAATATCTTCCTTGGAGGTGACATATTCGTACAGTGTCCCAGTACCTAGTCCACTCGCCCGTGCGATCTCGCGCGTCGTAGTGCCATGATACCCTTTTTGGATAAATAACGCCGTGGCTGCGCGCACGATCTGTTCCCGTCGCTGCAAGACGAGTTGAGGGTCTTTAGCAGGCGGAAGAATCGGACTTCCCATACTGTACACCTCCTATGCGCATCTATTCCCGAACGAGCGCTCAGTCGGTTCTATTGTAACATAGTCACTTTGCAGAAAATAGAGAACTGAAACCGCAGTTATCGCACGCGGCTGGTGTACAAAAAAGAAGAAAGCCTCCGTCTGAGAGGCTTTCTTCTTCACGCCGTGATAACGAGAACGCCAACGCACTAAGCCAGATATTGCTCGGCTTCAAGCACGCGTTTGGCAATGCGTCGTTTTAAAGCCACTGTATTGGTGGGAGTATACTTTGTCAGCTTGCGCACCATCGCCAAGCTCATCTTCAGGTCATCGCCTTCTTGCATGACCGCCACGGTGTCTCTCGCCAATAGCTCTACTTGCGGGAAGGTTTGTGCGACAAACAACTGGACCATATCCGACTGCAAGGCGGCATCTCCTTTGTTGCTTTGAGCCGCTTTTTGTGCTCTCAAGAGGACGCTCTCCATGGCATACAGAGCGATACCGATGTCAGCGAGATTGGCTAGGACCTCTTGCTCGCGTTCGATTTTCTGCCCGTAAGTCTGCACCGCCATACCTCCGACTGCCAGAAAGAGTTTACGGGTCATCTCTACAGCGTGTACCTCTTTACCGAGAGGCGCTTGCTCATCCGCTGGTTCGATCATCCCTAACAGTTCAGACTGCACTTGTCCCGCGGCTTGGAGCAGTGCGACTTCACCTTTCATGGCCATCTTCAAAAGCGTCCCTGGAATGAGCAAACGGTTAATTTCGTTCGTTCCCTCAAAGATGCGATTGATGCGAGAATCGCGATACATGCGCTCGATCGGATAGTCTTGAATAAAGCCTGCGCCGCCGTGAATTTGTACGCCTTCATCCACGACGAAGTCGAGCATCTCGGAGCCGAACACTTTGTTGATCGAGCATTCAATCGCAAATTCAGCAATGGCCTTCGCCGCCACTTGTCCACCTTTTTCACCGGTCAGATCCACTTCCGTCAATGCAGCATCGATAGCGCCTGTCGTCCGGTAGGCGATCGTCTCTGCGACAAACAGCTTGGTTTGCATATCGGCAATCTTCCCTTGAATAAGCGGAAAATTGGCAATCGGCTGTTTAAATTGTTCACGTGTCTTGGCGTATTTCACAGCCGTTTGAAGTGCCACTTTCGACCCACCGACTGCACCAACCGCCAGTTTGTAACGCCCAATATTCAGGATATTAAAGGCAATCACGTGACCGCGGCCTTTTTCACCCAGCAAATTCTCGACTGGCACATGTACATCCTCTAGAATCAGCGGACGTGTGGAGGAGGCTTTAATCCCCATCTTCTTTTCTTCAGGACCGGTGGACACACCCGGGTAGCCACGCTCGACAATGAACGCAGAGAAGTGTTCTCCGTCAATCTTCGCATAGACGATAAACACATCGGCAAAAGCCGAGTTGGTGATGTACTGCTTTTGACCGTTCAGGATATAAGACTTGCCATCCGCAGACAGCTTCGCCGTCGTACGTGCGCCAAGTGCGTCGGAACCGGAGCCCGGTTCGGTCAGAGCGTACGCCGCAAACTTGGCACCGCTGGCGAGATCCGGTAGGTATTTTTTCTTTTGCTCGTCTGTGCCAAAAAAGATAATCGGCAAACTGCCGATGCCGACGTGCGCCCCATGTGACAAAGCAAATGACCCAGCGTGACTCATGGCTTCGCCAATCAGGGATGAACTGACTTTATCGAGCGCCAGTCCTTCGTAAGCCTCCGGTACATCCGATGCGAGCAATCCGAGCTCGCCAGCTTTTCTCAAGAGACGTTGGGTAAGTTCCCAGTCCTGATGCTCGAGCTGATCGGCGACTGGCAGTACCTCGCCTTCGACGAAATCCAGCGTCGTTTTCGCAATCATCTTGTGTTCATCCGTAAAATCCTCGGGTGTAAAAATCTCCTCTGGCGACGTCCCTGCCACAAAGAATGCGCCACCGCGCTCGCGATCTGCCACTTGATATCCCTCCAGTTTTGTAATCAGGCTTACAATCTTTCAAATACGCCGGCCGCTCCCATGCCGCCGCCGATGCACATAGTCACCAGACCATAGCGCCCACCGCGCCGCTTCAATTCTTCCAAGATGTCAATTGTTTGCCGCGCTCCTGTGCATCCGAGCGGATGTCCAAGAGCAATCGCGCCGCCGTTGACATTGACTTTATTCATGTCCATGCCAAGGCTTCTCACAACTTGCAGAGCTTGGGCTGCGAACGCTTCGTTCAGTTCGATCAAATCGATCTCATCTAGTGTGAGACCGGCCTGAGCCAAGGCTTTGGGGACTGCGGCAATCGGTCCGACACCCATAATTTCAGGATCGACTCCCGCCACGGCAAAGCTGCGAAATACGCCTATCGGCTTTAGACCCTCGGCTGCCGCCCGGTTTGCCGACATCATCACGAGCATCGCAGCGCCGTCGCTTGTCTGTGAAGAGTTGCCTGCGGTGACGCTCCCGTTGACTGCAAATGCCGGCCGGAGCTTAGAAAGAGCTGCCAAAGAGGTGTCCGAACGCACACCTTCATCTTCGGCAAAACGCTTTTGTACGCGCTCGGGCCTACCCTCTTCATCCACAATCGTAAGACTTACGTCAAGTGGTACGATCTGATCGCGCGTCTTTCCTGCCGCGATCGCAGTCGCCGCCAGCTCATGACTGCGCAGCGCGAACGCATCTTGATCCTCGCGTGAGATGCCAAAGCGTTTCGCCACCTCTTCCGCCGTGTGCCCCATCGAAATGTACGCTTGTGGAAAGTGTTCTGCCAGATAAGGGTTCGGGCTGATGTTGTGACCGCCCATCGGCAATCGGCTCATACTTTCGACGCCACCTGCCACGGCTACTTCGTAACCGCCGGTTTGAATGCTTTGCGCAGCCATGGCAATCGCCTGCAGGCCCGAACTGCAAAAACGATTGACGGTTTGCCCTGGAACAGATGTGGGCAACCCAGCGCGTAGCAGGAGATTGCGGGCGATATTCATCCCTTGTTCCGCTTCAGGTGTGGCGCATCCGAGGATGACGTCCTCGATGGCGGCGGGGTCTAAACCTTCGACGCGTGCCAGCGTCTCTTTGAGTACCGCAGCCCCGAAGTCGTCCGCCCTCGTTTCCCGCAGGGTGCCGCGACCAGCTTTGCCAACCGCACTGCGCGCACCCGCCACAATGACCGCTTCTTTCATCGCCAATCCCTCTTTTCCAAATTAAGAATAACGGCGCAACCGCTTATTCTTCCCGTGGACGGTGGTGCGTCAGCACCATGTCACCCTATCGATCAATTGCGAAGTGGCTTTCCAGTCTTTAGTGTGTGAGCCATTCGCGCTTGGGTCTTTGGCTCCGCGCACAGAGACAAGAAGGCTTCGCGCTCCAAATCGAGCAGGTAATCCTCAGAGACGAGCGTTTTTCCTGCGACGTTTCCGCCGGTCAGTACGCGAATCACTTGTTTGGCCACTTTTTCGTCGTGATCACTGATATAGCCACTCTTCTTCATACCGTACACACCAATTTTCAGCAAAGCTGCACCTTCTTCGCCGACGACGCGAATCGCCTTTGGCTTGCGGGGTACAAATCGCTCTGCGAGAGATAGAACCGCCTGTTTGGCGTCGTACAGTTGCTGTTCCCGAGAAACAGTTACAGCGTCGCCTTTACGCAAATACCCAAGTTCTAGCGCATCCGCTGCACTGGTCGACACTTTAGCGAGAGCAATGCGTTCAAAAGCCTGTTGTACAAACGGCATGGCCGACACGTCCTCGTTGTCAGGCATCCGCTCCATGGCGCGGATCAGCATTTCTTTGTTGCCGCCGCCGCCTGGAAGCAAGCCTACGCCCGTCTCCACCAGCCCCATGTACGTCTCAGCCGCCGCCTGTACACGCGTCGCCGGAAAGCACATCTCCGCCCCGCCACCTAGCGTCAGCCCGTAGGGAGCTGCCACCACTGGTTTGCGCATGTATTTCACGCGCATGGTGGCGCGCTGAAACTGGCGCACGGCGAGTTCAACCTCATCGTAATCCTCATCTTGCGCCGCCATCAGAATCATCATTAAATTGGCTCCAACGCAAAAGTTCGGCGCAACGGACGAGGTGATCACCAAGCCTTCGTAATTTTTCTCTGTCTCGTCCGCCGCTTTCATCAGCATCGTGACAATATCAGAGCCGATGGCCTGTTTCGGCGAGTGAAAATCGAGCGCCAGAATACCATCGCCAATGTCAACCAGGCTTGCCCCTTTGTTTCCCATCACAAGATGTCCGTTTTGCCGTAAAACTTGCAAATCAATCGCGCGCACATCTGTCTGTTTCTCACGGTATCCCGACGAGGTGAAAAACTGCTGTACTGTCGGTTGATCTAGGTGTGCGCTGTAAAACGATGAACCTGTCGTCAGCATGTCCGTCACGAAGGCAGGAACCGTGATTCCTTCTGACTGCATACGTTGAACCGAGCGCTTGACACCGATCGCGTCCCACAGTTCAAAAGGGCCGAGTTCCCAGTTAAAGCCCCACTTCATCGCCTGATCGATCGCAACGATATCTTTCGCGATCACACCGACTAGTGATGCGCTGTAGGCGAGTACTCTGCTGATGACGCGCCAGAGAAACAAGCTGGCAGCATCATCTCCATAGAGCAACGCCTTCACCTTCGCTGTCAGATCCCCTGCTTGCCGCGCAGCTTCAAACGAGGCGGATTGCAACTTGCGTCGTGGCCTGTACGCCATCGTCGAGAGATCGAGTGCCAAGATTTCGGATCCGCGTTCACCTTTGACTTTGTGAAAAAATCCTTGGCCTGCCTTGTCTCCGATCCAACCGCGAGAGACCATTTCCAGCACCTCTGCAGGCACTGTAAAAACAGCCTTTTCTTTCTCGTCAGTCGACTGTTCCTGCACATTCTTGGCGACATGCACAAAGGTGTCGATCCCGACAATATCGAGCGTGCGAAACGTCGCACTTTTCGGTCTGCCAAGCACTGGACCAGTCAAAAGGTCGACCTCATCGACGCCAAACGACGTTTTCTTCATCTCTTCAAGAGTAGCTAATAAGCCAAATGTTCCAATCCGGTTGGCTATAAAATTCGGCGTATCAAAAGCGACGACCACTCCTTTACCGAGAACACGCTCTCCAAACTCGCACATTCCCTGTACGATATCAGGGTCCGTCATATCCGTCGGAATAATCTCTAGTAGCTTCATATAGCGCGGAGGATTGAAGAAGTGTGTGCCTAGGAAATGTTTCAAAAAGTCAGTCGATCGCCCTTGTGACATCGCGGTGATCGACACGCCTGAGGTATTAGAGCTGACGATCGATCCTGGTTTGCGAGCAGCGTCCACGCGAGCGAGCAGCGCACGCTTGACGTCAAGGCGCTCCACGACGACTTCGATAATCCAGTCGCAATCAGCCAATTTGTCAAAATCATCATCCAGATTACCAGTTTCAATGAGATCCAGTGCTTGCGGTACATACAGCGGCGCTGGTTTCGCTTTAAGCAAATGTGTGCGACCGAGGTTAGCCAGTCGATTCCTCACCTCTTTACTCGCCAGCGTAAGCCCTTTCTTTTCCTCGTCAGGGGTTAGCGCTGTAGGAACGATATCGAGCAGCAAACTGGGAATGCCCACGTTAGCCAAGTGCCCGGCGATCGCTGCGCCCATCACACCTGAGCCAAGAACCGCGACCCGTCTTATCGATAGCATAGATCACCCTCCTCACGTCATGATTCCATGATAGCAGAGTGCCAGGGCTTTGAACATAGATTTTCGACTGATTGGTCAATTTTCTTTTTCGGAGGGAACTGGGAGCCAGCAGGGGTGGGGCCCGGGGGGTGGCCGAGGGACAAGGGCCGGTCCGCCGCTCCACGCTATCGCCAAACGCGGCGGACCGGCCCTTGCCCCTCGGCCTGTGGGGGCCCCAAAGAGGGCTGCTTCCCCCTTTCGCCTCTTCAGGCGAAAGGGGGAAGGGCGCTGATGCTTTGCCGGAGTAGGCGGGCTCGCCCCCTCCGGGGCATCGCCGCTCTGCTGGGGCTCGCCCCCTCCGGGGCATCGCTGAGCTAGAGAGGGAGAGTGGCGGTGTAGGCGGACTGTAGGCGGCGGACTACGCTGCCTGGAGACAGAGCTTTTAGACCGACCGCTTGTCCGTCGATCTCAATGATGGGTGCGATTTCGGTTAGCGTGCTCATCGTGAAAATTTCGTCCGCAGTCATGAGTTCGGTTGGGGTGAAGCGTTTTTCTTCGACAGCGATGCCGAGATCGGCGCACATCGACAAGACGGATGCGCGGGTGATGCCGTGGAGAATGTGTTCTGTCGCAGGGTGAGTGATCAGCATGCCGTCTTTGATCATGGCGACGTTGCTACTGGTGCCTTCTGTGATAAAACCGTCGCGCACGAACAGCGCATCGTTGACACCGGCGTCTAGTGCTTTTTGTTTGGTCATGACATTGGGAAGTAGATTCAGCGACTTGATGAAGCACAGCTGCCAGCGGATGTCGGGTGACAAGATAACGCGTTGTCCCCGCTCGCGGACAGCGGTAAATTTTGAGTCGTCGACCGGGCGCACAGTGAGACTGAGATGTGTAGGGACGGCGGGATATGCGTGGTCGCGACGTGCGATGCCACGAGAAAGTTGGAAGTACACTTGGGATTCTTGCAGTTGGGAGCGGACAATCGCTTCTTCAATCAAAGCAACTAGCCCATCGAGCGAGCGGTCTAGAGTCAGACCGATCGCTTTAGCGCTGCGGTCAAAGCGCTGGATGTGCGCTTCTAGCAGATGTGGTTTACCGCGATATACGCGAATGACTTCGTAGATGCCGTCGCCGAACTGGTGCGCACGATCATCAATGGGTATAACAGGTTCGTCCAACGCCACAAAGCGGCCCCGGGCGTACGCAATGCCATCGGTCTCTATGCTCATTTTGCCAATGTCCACTCCTTCTTGTTATCATACATCGTATCATCGCACGAAAATGAAGGAGTGGGAAGAGTGGAATGTATTTTCTGCAAAATTGCCGCTGGTGAATTGCCGGCCAAGAAGGTTTTCGAATCTGAACACGTCGTTGCTTTTGAAGACATCCATAAAGTGGCACCTGTACACGTGCTGGTCATCCCGAAGGTGCACAGACAGTCACTGCTTGAGGTAAACCCGAACGATGTCGACCTCCTTAGCGGCGTACAAGAGGCCATCCGCGCCGTGATCAAAGACACAGGGATCGAGCAAACCGGATTTCGTGTCATCACCAACTCAGGCGCGGCCGCTGGTCAGACGGTGTTTCATCTGCATTTTCATGTCATAGGCGGTCGCGAACTCGCCATGACACTAGCGTAATAACAGGTGCAGCACGTCATAGCTTCTGGCATAATCGGCGTGCTGCACCTTCACTTCACCTCAATCTCTCCAGACAATCCTGGTTCTTTACTGCCGCCCGTGTCCGAGAAAAATGGATACGACCCCTTCTTATCGGGACTAAAGCCGACATTGGTCGTCTTTTTCGCTGGCAGGTTAGCTGTAAAAATATAAAACGCAGGAAGGATGAAATTGTGTGTCTTGGTCCCCTTATTCACAATGGTGATCGTCACCGGTTGATTGAGATGAGCCGTGATATGCGCTGGCGAAAAAGCATGATCGTTCACCACGATCCGGTAGCTTTCGGCATGCGCTGCTTGCGAATTCAGCAACGTAGCGCCGAATATGGCTAAAAACGCGGTGGCCACGCGCGCTCGTGAAAAAGCGTAGACATTCAACGTTAACTATCCCTCGCTTTATACGTCTTTACACCTATCATTGCCGTGAACTGTGACGGAGCAACCCCCCAGTGCGGTCATACAATTACGATGTCCCAAAACACTCCACTGCATCCGACTCTGTCATAGATGAGGCGTCAGGCGGACAAGTAGTAACGCAAAAGCGCTGCCAATCACCGCTCCAGCCAGCACATCGCTGATGTAATGCAACCCTGCCAGCACGCGCGCGATGGCCAGTAGACCAGCTAAGGTGTAAGAGACCACTGCAAATGCGGGGAAAGAAAGACTGAGCGCAACCCCAAGCGCAAAGGCGCCGCCTGCGTGATTAGAAGGAAATGACGGATCATCTGCACTCTTTGGTAGCAGTGGGCTAAAGGCATACTGCACAAACGGACGCTTGCGTTCTATGCGCTTGCCGATCTGATCAATGACGACTTTGGTGCACACTGCCGCCACTATCGCGATGCCAATCCCGCGAACCGCAATCTCAAGCGACGCAGTCGCAGATAAGGCATAGGTGATGAGGATCACCGCCATCTCGACAAAGAAAAGATGAGGTCCAAAGCGGGCCATGAAACGCACGATGCGCCAGAATAAGCGGTGCTTCATTCGTTGCGTGAGAATGCGTTGACACGCTGCATGATCCACAGATTGAAGCCAGCGTGAAAAGCTCTGCCCCTGTCTATCCATCGCATGATACAGTCCTTTCCCAACCCGTATCATACCGTTTGCATCGGTCACATGCCAGCAGATCGACAACGGTGATACCGTCGACCACTGCTTCACGCAGACTTCCTCTTAGGACTCCGTACTGACAGCTTGTCCGCGCGCAAACTGATCCGTGAAGTCTTGATCCATATCCTTGCCAAATAGATAGGCGTCACGAAGGGCAACATCCCCTTCATGATTGACCGAGAAACCGTGCAAAGAAAAATTGGCACTCCCCACAAAGACCCAGCGCCCCTGATCTACATCGAGAATCTTGGCATGCAGATACTCCGAATTGTAAGGCGTGTAGAAACGAACTTGCAAACCCGCAGCTGTGAGCTCCTGTGCAGTCTTGCGATTGTACGACTGCTGCGGGTCGAGCAGCACGCGCACAGAAACCCCTCGCCCGACAGCCGCTTCGAGTGCCGCGATAAACGGTTTGCTGGTAAAAGCGAAGGCCTCGATCGCGATCGTGTGTCGCGCCTGTGAAATCGCCGCTAGCATGGCCGGTAAAATCTCATCGTCATACACAAGCGGCAACGGATACTCGATCTGCTCTGTCTGTACGCCTGCAGCGCGTGCATAGTCTTGTTCGAAGAGCCCTTCGAAACCTTGCTCCGCGTGGGAGAAGTAAACCGAAGCATCATGATTCTCCCAACTATAACTGCCAAAATTCATGCCGCCAAGAAGCGCGTGCAACCCATGCCGATCCTCAGTCACCAGCGACTTGATGTGCGAGATTCCGCCTGGGATTTTCAATGTTCGCACCAAGATGCCGTGCGCGCGCAAAAACGGTAATCCGGTGCTGAGTGTGTGCGGCTCCGTCGCATCCACAACCACCTTCACATCCACCCCGCGTGCGTGCGCTTGCCCGAGAGCCCGTAAAATATCTGGATCGGATAACTCGTACATGGTCAGGTGGCAAAACACAGTGCTGCTGCGAATCATCTGCAGCGCTTCAGGTTTAATCTCTGGTCCCCACAAGAGCGTCTCCCCGTTCACGGTCAAGGCTGGCATAAACTCAGGCCTGTCGCTTGATACCTGCCCTTTTAGACCGCATCCATCTAACAGTAACGCCAGCAGCGGCAACAAGGCCCACCATTTGCTGATCCTGCCCTTACCTATACCTCGCGTCATCGCAAAGTCCACTCCCCGTATGCATTCGGCCTCGTGCAGCACGGCCTTCCATCCATAACGGTTATGCATTAGACGGCGAAACCCTTCTAGCAATTGGAGACATCGGCATATCGGTTTGTATAAGTCATATTTGCTGCCTCAATCCTGGTCCACATGAAAATAGCTGCCTGCTCCTGCGCAGACAGCTCATCGACAGCGTTTTACCGAATCACAGTCGGACTATAGAGGTACTTTTGATCGGGGTCAAACACAGGCATAAGCGTCTGCGCTTTGGTTACGACAGCGACTCGACTGGTATGCATCCAAGCAAAGTCCCCCATGTTGAATCCTGCGCCAATCAGAGTGGGCGCGTGAGAGTCCCAGCCGTTTTGTACGTTTTGGCCAAAGAATTGCCCTGCCGCGTTAGTCATCGCAGAGGTATAGATCTGGCCCACATTCACCCAAGAAGCCATTTACGGACCCTCCCAGCTTGGAGAGAAGTCATCTTTCACGTCCGAATCAGCAATCGGTTGCAAAATCACAGACGGAGTATAAGAAAAAATCGCGCTGGTCGCGTTCATACACCAGTTGCCCATCACAAACCCTGCGCCCATCTGAATAGGTGAATGCGAATCCCATGCGTTTTGCACGTTTTGACCGTAGAAAAAACCGACATCGTTGGTCATAGACGAAATAGACAATGCACCCACGCTGACGAAAGCCGCCACAGTTGTTCCCCTCCATCCCCACTGCAGATGCGCGCCCCAATTGAAGCAGGCTTTCTCGCGTCACAGTGTGTTAAAGCTTATGCCGATCACCTACGATGGGTGCTAGACAGAGGGTTGCAGCGCCGCAACGACAGCATCTCCGAAGGCTCGCGTCTCGTGCACAAAGGTCAAACGCCCTCCTAGCGAATTATGCATACGCACGGCCACCACATCAAGACTAGGAATGACTAGACACACGCAACCGGACATGCCCACAATCTGAAAAGCGCCTTGCGGTACGCGAGCCCCTATTTCATTCGCGCGGACCCCGATTTTTTGTAGCCACCAAAAAAAACCGTGACGGGGATAGCGACGATCAAGCGTCGCAGGTGTTTGCTCTTGTATGACAGGGGCGAATAGCTCGCGCGGCAATAGCTGGTTTGGACCGACGACTCCAGCATGTAAGTGCAAGTACCCCCATGCGGCCAATTCACGCGCGCTGACATAGAGGTTGCGACCAGCCCCGTCGTCTTTACCGATCATCATCGGTGCGCCGCGTGATGGACTATAGACATCCTGCACCAATGCGCCACTCACTTCGCTCTCGAACCCGGATTCGCGAAACCCAAGCGGTGTCCAGACATGGTCTTGCAACCATTCCCTCACTGTATGTCTTGTCAGAGCGAAAAACACCTGGCACAACAGGTCGTTCCCGGTGTTGGTATAGTGCCAGCGCGTACCTGCGGCGAAGCGCCGATATAGGCGACCTCTGTGTTCGTCTAGACCGTGCGTATGAGTGAGCAGGTGACGGATGGTGGTGCCTTCGAAAAGGCTTGGATCAGGCGATGGCAGTATCTCCGATAGCGCTGTATCGAGGGAGAGCAGACGCTTCGTAAGCAATAGACTCGACACGGCGAGTCCTATGTAGGTTTTGCGTACCGAGTAAACATTAAAGCGAGAGGATGGGTTGATCGCGACACCTTTGCCGTCTGGCGTGTGATCACCGTCGTACGATTCAGCGACGACTTCGCCGCCTTGAAGGACGAACAAAGCTGAGGCCGTCACGGCCCTGCGTTTTCGCGCCTTTTGTTCAAACAAAAGCAGATCGCTCGTGGGGTGCGCCCGATGCGCAAAGGACACTAGCGAGTCGGTCCCACTTTCAAGCCATTTGCCGCTATTCGTTCCTATCGCGCCCCTTTCTCCGAATCAGACCATCAACGAATGGCCAAGCCGCGAACACGGTTCCAAGCGAGCCCTATCTCGATCGCACGCGGTAACGCATAGAACCCAGAACAGCCAGCAACTGGACTGATCGATACGAAGCCATCTTTATGGACATGCGCGATGAGCTCATGGACCACTTCACCTAGTGGCTTTTCCCCGTCAACCGTATGCAGCAGTCCATAGCGCAACAACGCGGCTACTGCGCGTGTCTGAGACTCATCACTCAGTTGTTCAAGCGCGCTGAGATCGACAAATTCATCTCCGTACTGAAGTACCGTCCGCGACTTTGCCTCGAGCCTTGCCAGCCGCGCCCCGATGGCCAAGGGCTGCGGTGCACGTGGGCGAGCAGGCATAAGCGGCGTCAACGCCTCCGGCACACGTGCCGCTGGCAGTTCCCGCGTGACTTCAAGGGCGCGCTCTGTCGCATCGGTCGGCACATATTCATCGAGCAAAAGGACGACGTCAGCGACATCCAGATAGTCTCCTGCTCCGCCAATCACTAGGACACTAGATACGCCAAAGCGGTTGTACAGTTCTCGAACGCGGTCAATAAATGGGGTGATGGGCTCGTGCTCGCGTGACACCAGACGTTGCATACGCGCGTCTCGCAGCATGAAATTAGCGGCACTCGTATCCTCGTCGATTAAGAGCACTGTCGCGCCAAGTTCCAGCGCTTCGACGATCGATGCAGCCTGCGAGGTCGAACCACTCGCATCTTGTGTGCTAAAGGACGTCGTGGAGCGCCCCCGTGGCAAGTGGTTGATGAATCCCGAAATATCTACCCGACTCACGCGTCGACCATCTTCGGCGCGCACCTTGACAGCCGTTTCGTCGCTGATGCACCATTCTCGCCCATCAGCTGCAACGTGATTGTAGACACCCCCGACTATCGCTTGCAGTAGCGTACTTTTGCCATGGAAACCACCACCGGCAATAAGCGTTACGCCTGCGGCCACCCCCATTCCGGTCACCGCTAAACCACTTGGGCAAGTAAAAGTGACGCGAAGCGAGTCTGGACTGATAAAGGCTTGCGCCACACTGGCATCCATCGGCAACTCACTGATCCCACTTTTACGCGCGAGCACGGACCCATCACCGATAAACGCAATCAAGCCGCGTTCTTTTAGGGAGCGTCTAATAAAACACTGATCGACATAGAGCGCGACGTGACGCTCGAGTTGTGAAAATGGAAATGAAGCGCGCGACCATGCCGTATGGAGCAGATAAGGGAGATCCTCGAGAAACATCGCTTCAGCGTCTTTAGCGCGAATGCGGCGACCATCTGCAGGCAAACCAACAGCGATACGCGCTTCCAAGTAATCTGGCGTAATCTCCACACTGCTGCGCGGCAAAACAGTTTGTGACGGCGTGTCAATCAAGATCACACCACTACGTCCGGATCCTCGGCGCTGCTTACCGAGCGACTCGAGTGCAAAACCTAACCTGCGGGTCAGAAAATCTTCGCTAGCCACACGCCGCTCATGGGAGGCAATGGCTGTGGCATCAAGGCGCAGGAGATCCGCATGTACGCGCAGGCGAACGCGCGTGGGAGGGGCGAAAGGGTCTGACTGGACATGGTCAACGTACAACTCATAAGGGCCGAGTGTAAACGCACCAGTCAAGTCGCGATACCCCTGATAGGGCTTCCCGTCCAAAGCCCGCAAAAGCCGTGTAAACTGGGACAGGCTTTCCAAGCCGACCCCTCCTCCGGCGCATCCGTCTGCCACTAAACCTCTTGAATCACTTCACGCAGGTACTCAAGCAGCGGCCCTCTCATGTCTTCACGCGTCAGTGCGAGACCGACTGTCGCTTTGAGATAGCCAAGCTTGTCGCCAATGTCAAAACGCATGCCAGCAATACGGCAGGCGTGTAACCCTTCTTGCAGCATCTGCACGCGAAGCGCATCAGTCAACTGAATCTCGCCTTGCTTACCAGGCGCGGTACGCTCGAGAATCGGGAAAATGCTCGGGGTGATGATATAGCGCCCTACGATAGCCAAGTTTGACGGAGCCTCGTGCGGAGATGGCTTTTCAATCAAATCCGTTACTTCATAGCGCACGCCGTTGGAGGACAATCCTGCGATAATCCCATAACTCGAGACGTTTTCTTTAGGCACAGGTTGCACACCAACAACCGATGTCCCCGTTTCTTCGTGTACGCGCATTAACTGAGCAAGCCCTGGCTCTGCGGAGTGAATGATATCGTCACCGAGCAACACTGCGAACGGCTCATCGCCCACAAACGACCGTGCCAAGGATATGGCGTGACCGAGGCCTTTGAGTTCAGACTGACGAATGTAATGAATGTTCGCCAAATCGGAAATGCGTTGCACAATATCGAGCGTCGCCTGTTTCTCATGAACCGCCAGGTGCATCTCTAGTTCAAGTGAACGGTCAAAATGATCTTCGATCGCGCGCTTAAACTTGCCGGTCACAATCAAGATATCCTCGATCCCAGCCGCCACAGCCTCTTCCACGATATACTGAATGGCTGGCTTATCTACCAAAGGCAACATTTCCTTCGGTTGCGCCTTGGTAGCGGGTAAAAATCGCGTACCGAGGCCCGCTGCCGGAATCACGGCCTTACGTGGCCTCATGTATGTACTTGCATTTGACACCTTGACCTCTCCTTACTCATGCCACTCGCGATGGATGTTATAACGCATTTTCTCGACGTACGCTTCTTCCAAATCGATGCCCGTATAATTAGCCAGCTTGACAACATAAGCCAAACAGTCCGCCAACTCCTCGCGCAAGTGCGAAGTTGCCTTCTCTACATCGCTAGCTTGTCCACTCTGATGCGCTTTCGTCAAACGCCGCACTTCTTTCGCCACTTCGCCCACCTCTTCGACGAGTAGCATGACGTTTAGAGGCAGATCCTGCGAGAAACCCTTCAACTCATCGAGATGACGGTGAAACGCCTGACAATCTTTAAGTGTCGGTTGATCTTTCAATACGGAGATCCTCCACGCACAGTTCTTCCTCATATGGTACCATAGGTTGACAAAGTATGCATGGAGGATTATGAAATTGTCACAAAGATTACTAAGTGAAATGAACCCACAAGATTTGCAAAACGAGTTGGTGCGCTGCCAAGCCCTCGGCAAAAAGGCGATGGAAGAAGGGCTGATCAGCGAATATCGAGTCTGGGAGCAACGTTACTATCTCGCTCGTTCCTATCTGATGGATCCGCAAGCGATCATCCTCGGCGCCACGTATGGATTAGCGGATACAACAGGTCTCTTCATTGCCCGCCGTCTAAACGGCGTGTTCGCTTACGGCACTGTCCTTGGCGAAAATGAGGAGCGTGGCTTTCCCATCGGTCAACTAGTCCCGCTCGATTTTTCGCAGGAGTCCTAGCCCGTCAGTCGAATGCAGCGGCGAGTGCTCCCCAAACCGGATGTTCAGGCAAGGCTCTTTGCATCTCGTCCACAAGCTCGATGAACTGCAAGAAGCGCTCATGATCGAAAGGAACCGTGAGCGGTTCGGCGCTTGCATCCGCGCAGTGAATGACCAGCACGTCTGGCTCCGGCAGTAAGCCTGCACAGTCAGACGCCGGTAACAATAGGTCGATACCAGACCCTTCTTTGCGAAGACCAATGACGAGTTGTGGCTGGCCTAAAGCGGACGACGCGGCAAATCGCAAGCTCACAGGCGTATCGCTTGGTGACACCAAAAATTCAGGGACGCCTGCCACGGTCAGATGGCACGTCCCTTCCAAAAGCAGAGATATGTGAGCTTGCATATGCATGACAGGTCGGTCTCCTTGTGCGCTTTATTTACCTTTACTATACACGCACAAACCCGTGCCTGCCAGTGTACTAGACCGATCGCCGTCAACCCATGTGCGCCGTGGTGAACCGATTGACGTACTCAGGCCCCACTTCCTGACCGAGGATGCCGCGATTGACGGCGACGCCGATCAACAGACGCCACATATCTTCATCCATGACACCCGTGATATGCTCGTGCTGACTCATCTGAAAGCGTTTGAGCGCCTCTTCCGTACTTTGATTGAAATGTTCAGTGACCGGTCCTTTGTAAAATCCGAGTCGTCGGAGCATATATTGCAAAAAGCCTACCGAGTGGCCAAAGTCCCCAATGCTTAAAGTGTGAAAGACGTACTCTTTCTCCCCATTCATGTTCTTGCCCGCACGATGCACGGAGCATCTCTCCTTGTCGGTGTGAATGCTCCATCATATGGCGGCAGATGTAAAAGGTGCACCAAAAACCCCCTTATTCGCGCCAGCTGTACATGTAGGCTGGATCTTCGCAAGAAAGGGCATCTGTGAACACATGCAGCGGCTTGAATGTGTCCATCATCACAGCGAGTTCCGCCGTCTCCGTTGCGCCGAGGCTCTTTTCCACAATCCCTGGGTGCGGACCATGTGCGATGCCACCTGGATGTAGCGTCACTGACCCGACTTCGATGCCACGGCGACTCATGAATTGGCCATCTACGTAGTACAGTACTTCGTCACTCTCGATATTCGAGTGATGGTAAGGCACAGGAATCGATAGTGGATGGTAGTCGAGTTTGCGCGGAACGAAGGAACAAATAACAAACCCTTTGCCGGCAAATGTTTGGTGCACCGGAGGCGGTTGATGGACACGCCCGGTGATCGGCTCAAAATCTTCAATATTGAACGCGTAAGGATAAAGCGCCCCGTCCCAGCCAATGACGTCTTGCGGATGGTAAGAGAGCGTATACGAGGTCAGAACCCCGCGTGCGCGTACCCGTACTTCAAACTCCCCTTGCTCATCGTGCGTGTGCAATTCCGGAAGGCGCAGGTCTCGTTCGCAGTACGGCGCATGCTCCATATACTGTCCGAAGTCATTCAGATACCGCGGCGGCGGCGTGATCGCGCCCCGCGACTCGATCACCAGCATGCGGGTAGGTTTTTCGCCCGATGGCATCACGCGATACGTAGTGCCCACCGGCAATACTAGGTAATCTCCGCTGCGATAAGCGAGATCGCCAAATACCGTTTCGATTGTCCCGGTCCCGGTATGAATGTAAAACAGTTCATCGCCTTCGGCTGTTCGATAGAAATACGACATGCCTTTTGAGATCACAGCGACGCCCATGGCAACATCGTCATTGCCCAGTAGCATTTGCCGCCCTTCAATCGCATCGGCATCCTTCGGCATCAGACCTTGCGTTTTGAAGTGCCGATGAATCAGCGGTCCATCCGGCGCCAGCGCTGGCGTGATCGTCCCCAGAAGGCGTGCCTCCTGTACGTTTGTCGGCGGGGTCACATGGTATAAGAGACTGTGGACGCCAGAAAACCCCTCCGTACCAAACAGTTCTTCCGTATAAAGCCGCCCGTCCGGTGCGCGAAACTGTGTGTGCCGCTTGTGCGGGATGACCCCACGCGAGGCGTAATAAGGCATATGATCCACCTCCTACAGTAAAATCGCTCAAGCCGCCGTCAACCCTCATCCAATCCGGTTGGTCAAAGCGCCGACAGCTTCCACTTCAAGCTTGACTTCATCACCCGCGTCAAGCCAGCGATGCGCGTCTTCTCCCCATTCCAACAGACAACCGCCACCGACCGTGCCGGTCCCTAGCACCTCTCCTGGATAAAGCGTCACATCGGAACTGGCACGCGCCACTAAATCGCCAATCGTGTAATGTAGATCACTGAGGTTGCCCGTGGTAATCACGTCGCCGTTTACATAGGCGCGCATCGGCAAGTCTATGCGTGGGCCGTGCCCATCCGAGAGGTCCGAGACGCGCGATGCCAGTTCATCGAACGTAACCAATACAGGACCCAAACTAGTGGCGAAATCCTTGCCCTTGGCAGGTCCGAGCCCGACTTTCACCTCTTGTGCCTGAATATCGCGCGCGCTCCAGTCATTCAAGATGGTAAGGCCTGCAAGGCAAGTGAGCGCCTCGCTCGGACTGACGTCACGCACGGGGCGCCGTACGATCACGGCGACCTCCAGTTCAAAATCGAGTTTCCGGGTTGCGACCGGCTTTTTGACAACCGCCCCGTCTGCCAGCAGCGCGCAAGGGTTTGAAAAGTAAAACACAGGAAAATCGTACCATTCCGGAACCATCTCGAGCCCGCGCCTTGCCCGCGCCCTTTTCACATGGGTTTCAAAGGCGTAAAAATCGCGTACGCTAGGCGGCCGCGGTATCACCGGGAGAGGTTCCCCAGGCATTACACAGGCGGCTATACTTGCAGGCGACAAGTACTCGCGGCATAGTCGTTCGACCTGAAGCGAATACGTCCACCATTTTTCACCAGAGGCAAACAGGTCCATTAAGGTGTGCGGCAGTACAGCCGACGGTGGCATACAATCGTGTGCCGTCGGCTGTTCACCACGTTCCCGAGCAACGGCCCCCAAGGCGTCCGTACAGCGCGCAAAATCAAGGATCTGAGGCGGCTTGCCTGGAACGCGATAGACAAACTGCAAACGTTCGCCAAGCACCGTCTGACGCGACAAATATTGCATTAGAGGTTGCCGCGCAGCTCTTGTTCGCGTTCGATCGCTTCAAAAAGAGCGCGAAAATTGCCTTTGCCAAAGCCACGACTGCCTTTGCGTTGAATAATCTCAAAAAATACGGTCGGACGATCGACAATCGGTTTCGTGAAAATCTGCAACAGATAACCTTCCTCGTCTTGGTCGACGAGAATGCTCAAACGCTCCAGATTATCGATGCCCTCATCAAGTTGCCCAAAACGCTCGCGCAATTCCTGATAATAAGATTCCGGAGTCTTCAGAAATTCGACGCCTCGCGCCGTCAGCTCTTCCACTGTCGCCACAATATCATGCGTTAAAATGGCAATATGCTGTACACCTGGACCGCCGAAAAAGTCGAGATACTCTTGGATTTGCGATTTCTTACGTCCGACTGCAGGCTCATTGATCGGCAACTTGATGCGGCCGGAATCATTTTGCATAACCTTGGACATCAGCGCGGAGTACTCGGTGCTAATGTCGTCATCCTCAAAAGAAATATACTGTGAAAAACCGAGCGCCCGCTGATAATAGCGCACCCAATCATTCATTTTGCCGAGTTCCACGTTGCCTACCAAGTGGTCGAACTGTGTGAGTCCGGCAGACGTCGTCTTGAGTCCGCCTTGATAAGGACGAAAGCCTGGCGTCAAGACCCCTTGGTACCCTTCGCGATCGATCAAGCTGTGCACCGTATCCCCGTAGGTCCCGATGACTGCATGTGTCACCGTGCCGAACTCGTCCGTTTCCTCGCGCGGCTCCATCACAGGAATGGCACCGCGGGCGACTGCTTCCCGATAGGCTGAACGTACGTCTGACACAGCGAATGCCACATCTCTCACGCCGTCTCCATGAGCAGTCAAAAATGCGCCGACATCCGTGTTGCCAGTCAGTGCGCCAGTGACCACAATCACACACTGCCCTTGACGCAGTGCATAACTCACGCGGTCACGTGTTCCCGTTTCCAGACCCCGGTAGGCAAACGGCTCAAACCCGAAGCTCTTCGCCAGAAAATAGGCAGCTTGGCGCGCATTACCCACGTACATCTCCATGTACTCGACATACTTGATCGGGAGGTGATCTACCTCTGTTCCATCCATCACTTGAGTACCGGATGTTACCGCTTTCTCGCTCATCGTTGCGTCCCCCTTAGGCCCACGCGCAGTCTTCTTGATCGCGTTTCATAGACTAAGCATAATGAACGAGGGAAGCAGACCGCAAGCATGTGCAGTACCGCATACGTGCACATGCGCGGTACTGCACCACTGCGCGAAAGCGCATCATTTATTAGCCATGCCCCGCAGGACAAAAGCGACATTGGCCGGTCGTTCAGCGAGTCGACGCATAAAATATCCATACCAGTCTGTTCCAAAGGGAACATAGATGCGAACCGTATACCCGAGTTTGGCGAGATCCTGCTGCAAAGCTGGCCGAATGCCATAAAGCATTTGAAATTCAAAGCGCGACCGATCGATTCCATTTTTCTCCGTATAATCTCGAACCCAGCGCACCAGGGCTTCATCGTGCGTGGCAACCGCCGTGTAGTTTCCTGCATCCATACTGAGTTGAACCAGCTTTTTATAGTTGAGGTCGACGTCAGCCTTGATCGGATACGCGACTTCTTTTGGCTCTTTATAGGCCCCTTTGACAATGCGCAGAGGAATGTGTTGCGCGGCCAGCATCGATACGTCATCTGCAGCACGGTAGAGGTACGCCTGCATCACCGTTCCGACGTTGTCAAACTCTTGACGCAACTCTAGCAACAAATCAATGGTCATCTGACAACGCGAGAAGTCCTCCATGTCTATGCGCACAAAGATCCCGTGCCGACTAGCGGTGGTCAAAATCTCGCGCATGTGATCGACGCACATGCCGCGATCGAGATCAAGGCCGAGTTGGGTGAGTTTCAGCGAGAGATTCGCCTCGACCCCAGCTTTGGCTATGGCATCGAGTGTACGTACGCAGTAGTCTGCCGACTCCTTAGCCTCCGCGCGGTCAGAAACAAACTCACCCAAGTGATCCAGGGTCACTTTCATACCCGCTTCGTTGAGCTGACGCACGCGAGCAATCGCAGAGTCGATCGTCTCCCCTGCGACAAAACGCTGTGCACCGAATCGTAAGCCATAGCGTTTGGCAAGTTCATTGGCATTCTTATTTTTGGACAGTGATAAAAGCACTGAACGCATCATTTCTTCCATAGGAAACAATCCTCCAAACGGTGTTTAGAATCACTGCGTATCATCGACTGGTCGGCAGCAAGTGCGCGTAATCGATATGGTGAGTAGGCTGCCAGGTTTCCGGGCGCTCACTGTCAAACTGCTCTAGGTACGTGATAACTTCGCGCGTAATCGGTGTTGGCGTCGACGCGCCCGCCGTCACGGCTACCTTGTGTCTACCGGTAAGCCATGCCACATCAATTTCCGTCACGTCAGCGACCCGATAAGCCGGAACCCCTGCGATTTCCTTGGCTACTTGAGCCAATCTTGCGGAGTTGTTGCTACGCGGATCGCCGACTACGATGCAGACATCGCATCCGGCAGCCTGCTTCGCTACCGCATTTTGCCGAACTTGAGTAGCATCGCAGATTTCGTTGTGCACTTCGGCCTCTGGATAACGCGCCTGAACAAGGTTGACGAGGTCTTGCGTATCCCATTGACTCATCGTCGTCTGGTTGGTAATGACGATCTTGCGAGGCCCGTCTGCCGCCTTACCGAGATCATCTGGCAAAGCCCGGATATCTTCTTCATTTTCCACCAAGTGCACGTGAGATGGCGCAACACCGATCGCTCCTTCGGGTTCAGGATGCCCGTTTCGTCCGATGTACACGATCTCATATCCATCGGCGACGCGCTGCTCAATCAGATGATGCGTGCGCGTGACATCAGGGCACGTCGCATCTACCAGATAAAGACCTTTGTCTGCGGCTTTTCGACGCACTTCTAGTGATACGCCGTGCGCGGTAAAAATGACCGTACCGCGATCGATTTGATCCAATATCGCCAGACGGTTTTCCCCGTCGAGCGTGGTGACCCCGAGTTTTTCAAAGGCATCGACGACATACTGATTGTGCACGATCATCCCGAGGATATGGATGGGGCGTGGCAATTCCGGGCGTTTGGCGATTTGCGCCGCCAGCACCATCGCATCCACGACACCGTAACAGTAGCCCCGCGGTGTAATTTTGACCACTTCCATGTCGCATTTCTCCTTTAGTTTCAGACTCGCCCACATCACAAATCGACGATCATCGTAGTCCCCACGCCGAGTTCACTTGCGGCCCGCACTGTACCGCCATGAGCGTGCACGATTTCCGCCACGATCGACAATCCGAGTCCCGCGCCGCCAGGATTGCGTACCCGCGCGTCGGACGCGCGAAAGAAGCGGTCAAAGATGCGTTCGAGCTGCTCCGCCGCAATCCCTTCCCCGTTATCTTCAACGATCAACCGTGCATGCCGTGACGGAAGCGGTTCTACACGAATCCATACGATCCCTTCACCTGACTTCGTGTGATTGACCGCATTGCTAACCAAATTGTATAGCACCTGCTCAAAGAGCGCCCGATCGCAGCGCAAAGGCGCCTTCACGAGTGCCAATTGCAATTGGCGCCCTGTCGCGATCATTTCCAACTGTGGTTTTAGGTCAGCCACCAAAACCGCCAGATCATGCTCCTCCATCCGCGGCGTCACACCTTCATCGAGACGCGCGAGTTGCAAAAGGTCCTTGACCAGTGTCTCTAAGCGCGCGATCTCACGTTGCATCGTCGTGAGCGCTTGGCCCATCTCTTCATACTGCGTTGGGCTGCTTTTCTGATTACGCACCCTCATTTGCAATACATCCGTAAAGCCCCGAATTGCCGTAAGCGGCGTGCGTAGCTCATGTGACGCAGCGGAAATGAACTCTTTCATTCGCTGCGCTGCCATATGCTCTCGGTTGACGGCGCTTGCCAGTTTGTCGAGGACATCGTTTAAAACCTCCGCTAAACGCACCGTTTCGACTGTGCCTACGGCGGGAAGTCGCTCTGTAATCTCACCTTCACGGATGCGCATGGCAGCTTCAGTCAATCGCCGCAAAGGCTTGAGCGGAGCGCCGACCAGTGGGAATAATAGCGCTGCCGCAAAGAGAGCAACCAACACGCTAAACACGAAAAAGGCCACACCTTGTTGTGCTAGGATTGGGTATAACAGCGATTCGCGATACCCGAGCTCAACGTACCCGAGCTCTTTACCAGGCGGACCAATCGCTGCAAACAGCAGCACTTGGCCATTTTGGTGCATCACGTATGCGCGAAGCTCTGTCTGAATGGGCAATATCCGGTACTGTTTGGCCTGTATCGCGATCGCCGGTGTGATCGGCAATAGCGTGACCGGAGCGAAGTGGGCGTACTGTTGCCCAATCTGATGAAGATGCGAGTCGTAAAGACGCACATTGACACCATGCTGGCTGACCCCGCCAATAATCGCTGGGGCCGCTTGCAAGTACTGTTGTTCGGTATGGACTTTTTGCAGTATCGGCTCTCCCGAGACATCCCGATACACAAACGCAAGCGCACCTTCTCCGCCGAGTAGTAATGCGTTATGCAAGGACTGCCACTGAAGGCCCCCGACGACCACAAGCAAGGCCACCACTACGATCACATAGCGCTCGTAGATCGAGCGCATTAGGGATTTACGGCGCGTCATCTGCTTACTGGGCCACTCAAGAGAGGTCTAGGCGATAGCCGACGCCGCGAACAGTGCGAATCAGTTGCCGCTTGTGATCGTGCAATTTATTGCGCAGATAGCGGATATACACTTCGAGAATATTATCTTCACCCGTAAATTGATCGCCCCACACACGTGACATAATCTGCTCACGCGTCAAAGACACGCCAGGACTCTCGAGAAGCGCCAAAAGCAGTGCATACTCCGTACGGGATAAACTGAGGGAGACGCCCTCGTAACGGATCAGACGCTGTTCCTTGTCCACTTCAAATTTGGCGATGCGCCGCACTGCGTTTAGCTCCGGGAACTGACTGCGCAGGCGCGCATCGATACGGGCTTTAAGCTCTGCAAAGGAGAACGGTTTTACCACATAATCATCGGCGCCGATCACGAGACCATGCACCCGCTCCTCGACCTCATCCTTGGCTGTGAGCATAATGATGGCAGCGCGCGTTTGCTGCCGCATCAGGCTACACACTTCATAGCCATCCATGCCAGGCAGCATGACATCCAATAAAACCACGTGCGGGCGAAAGTCAGCCATGCGCTCTAGCGCTTCTTCGCCGCTGCGCGCGACGCTCACCTCGAACCCCTCATCACGTAGTCCGAATAACAAGAAGTCTGTAATTCCCTGCTCATCGTCGACAATCAGGATACGTCCTGGCCGTGAAGGTATCGATTCGTGAGAAAAGCGAACTTCTTTATTCGGATATTTACTTGGCACCGTCATGCGCACGTCATTGGCCATATCAGTAGACCCCTTTCGACTCGTAATATCTCACTGCAAGACTTGCAAGAGGCTTGTCCCAAGCGTATCCATAAAGCTAGACTTGCCGGATTCAAAAAAAACCAAGTATACTCATCCTATCACATGATAGATGGTGACACAGTGCTATCGTAGCACCGTCTATGAGAAAAATAATTGGCTACGCCGTTATTTTAGAGGTAAACGGCTAGGTGTAGTCAAGAGAGCGTACAAAAATCACTATACTTCACTATAGATGGGATGCGCCAGGATGTACAGACGGACACACTCAGGAAAATCACCCGATCAGACCGATCGCTCACTGTCATCCAATCGCGGGTCACGTGGCAAAAACAGAGCTCACTCTGCGCCAGTCAAGCAAAATCGATCGCGCAAGGCGAGCGCAGAGCATCTTTCACGAGGTACGTCGCACGGTAAAAATACCACATCTTCCAAAGATAACAGCAGTAGACCCGCGGCTGCTTCGCGCCCGCGGCCAAAGACCGTCTCGATCGCGAAGCATCGTCGACGTCGTCTCAAATGGCACCGTTTATTCTTGTTATTATGTCTCGCCGTCGGCATGGGTTATGGGGCTTATTGGCTGGCGTTGTTCGGTGTACCCAAACTCGCGCTGCAAGTCCGGGATGACGCGCGCTTGATCAGCAGCGACAGCACCACGCTGCCTTATTCCAAAGGGGCGTATACCGCGCTTTCAAACGAGATTGCAGCCTACTTGCGCGCTCAGCCAGCCACCTACAGCGTGGCCGGTGTCGACCTGAAGACTGGCGCAGAGTTCAGTTATCACGCACAGACGGAGTTCTCCGCGGCCCAAACGGAGAGCCTGCCGATCGCCATGACGCTATACAGCGATATCGCCGCAGGCCTTGTCAAACCGGACGCCATCGTGCGGCTGACTGCCGGCGACGAGGAAGCCGGGCCCGGATATATAGGCGGTATGCCAGTCGGGACGGCATTTACGGTTACTCAGCTAGCCCGCGCTGCCATCGACCAAGGCGATGTGGTCGCGCAAAACATGCTGATTCGCTACCTCGGTCGCGACCAGATCGACAGCTTCATCACAGGCATGGGAAGTGGGTCCTCATTAGCGCTCCCGTATCTGGTGTCGCCGCAAGACTTAAGTATGTCTCTGTCGTACCTCTACACGATGGATCTCGCCCATAGTAAGGCTGTGGCACCGCTCATGCAAGACCTCATGGACGCCCCGCACGAAGGTCGTATCAGCAAAGGCTTCCCGGTAAACACACGCATCGCGCATATTGACGGCGACTGGCCGAAAGAGTTTCACGATGCGGCCATTATCTGGAGTGTGGGCAACCCTGTGACGCTCGCCATTTGCAGCGACGGCGCCTCTGTAACGCAGGCGTCTGCTGTGGAGGCGCACGTCGCGGCTCTGGTAGCGGCGTTTGAGCAATCCGGATACGTTCCTTCCAAGTAAGACAGAACTGCCGCCGACCTGCAGAACGAAAGGCCCGAGGACCTAGCGCCTTGGGCCTTTACACTACTCAGAAAGACGGTGTCTATGCACTAAATCGCGCTTCAGTTCCCATAAAGTCTGGCTCAAGTCTACATGGTAGACGTGCGGATTTTTAGCCCGTCTGGTTTCCGGCGCGATAGTACTCACTTCGGCGCGCACCGTCTCGCGGATTTGCTCAAGTGACGGAAGCACATAGACGAGCTTGCCTGCGCTAAGGATCGGCACCAGCAGTTCGCGCATGACGTAGTTCTTCACAGTCTTTCTCTTATACGTATGGATGGGATCGAACAGCGTCACTGGCTCCCCGTTTGGAAGTGCCTCGTCATCGAGCAACAGCAAGTCGGCGCTTGCTGTACCATCGACGTAAAAACGCACACTGCGTTTCTTCCCGGGATTCGTCACTTTGGCCGGGTTTTCCGACACCTTGATCAGAGGTTCGTAGCGCCCGTCGACCCACTGCGCCGCTAATTTATATACACCGCCGAGCGCCGGACAGTCCTTGGCGGTGATGAGCGACGTACCCACTCCCCACGCGTCAATCGGAGCCCCTTGAAGGAGCAGGTCGCGAATCGTCTCCTCATCTAGGTCGTCGGAGACGATAATCTTGACATCAGGAAATCCGGCGCGATCAAGCTGCTTTCGCGCGGCCTTCGACAAGTACGCGAGATCGCCGGAATCGATCCGGATCCCATATAGCTCATGTCCGTGGTCGCGCAGTTCGAGTCCGACACAAATGGCATGGGGAATGCCGGATCGAAGGACGTCATAGGTGTCCACAAGCAGGACACACTGTGTTGGATAGGCGTCCGCATAAGCCCGAAATGCCGTCAGTTCATCGCCAAATGACTGTATCCAACTGTGCGCCTGCGTCCCTGAGACCGGGATCCCGAAGTGAAAGCCAGCCAAAACATTACTTGTACTGCTACATCCGCCTATGTAAGCCGCCCGTGCCCCGAACAAAGCCGCATCCGCATTTTGGGCGCGTCGCAGTCCAAATTCACTGACTGGCTGTCCGGCGATCAGACCTCCTTGCGTCGCTTCGGTCATGCGAACAGCCTTAGTCGCAATCAAACTTTGATGGTTAATAAAAGTCAAAAGAGCGGACTCCACGAGTTGCAATTCAAAAATGCGGCCTTCTAGTCGCAACAGCGGCTCATGTGGGAAGACAACGGTACCTTCCGGCACTGCGTAGACGTCACCTGTAAAGCGAAAATTGCGTAACAAATCGAGAAATGCCTCGTCGAACAAGCCAGTGCCGCGTAGATACGCGATCTCATCTTCGTGAAATGCCAGCTTGCGCAAATACATGATGGCCTGTTCAAGCCCAGCGAATAAAGCAAAGCCACTCCCACAAGGATTGTTTCGATAGAACAGATCGAAAACGACTCGCTGGTCCATCCGCCCGCTCTTGTAATACCCGTACATCATCGTAAGTTGGTACAAGTCAGTCAGCAAACTCTCCTGGCGAATCGCATACAATGAAGACTGTGCCAACTGTTCGTACCGCTGTTCTGCCAACGATTCTACACTGGTCAATAATTCCATCCCCCAAATTTCCACTGTCGGTACCGACGAAGCGCGGCAACCAAGAGGCACAACTATGACGAGATGGATCGTCCTCTATGGATCATCGACGCTCTGTCTTTGCGCCATCGACCCCGCCTCTGTCTGTATGGCGAGCGAGTGTGTAAGTTAGGCTCGCGTCTTCCATCATTCGACAGACTTCACTGTCATTTCACGTGAAACCCCTGTGCCAAACTTATTGTAACAAAGAAGAGGAGGCCGCGCAGGCAGCCTCCTCACGCTACACGCCTCCCGGCGATGAAGACTTGCGCCACGTGATTGATTCCGTAATGCGTCAGGATGTACGCAGGCTCACGAGGCCCGAAAAGCACAAGATCCGCTGACCGACCAGGAGCGAGGACACCTGCGCGATCACCGCGATCGATCGCACAGGCGGCATTGCGCGTCGCGGCCATAAAGACTTCTTCAGGGCTCATGCGTAGCGTCAACAAGGCTAAACTCATCGTCAAGCCAAAGTTTTCGCTAGGTGAAGACCCTGGATTGTAGTCACTCGCGATGGCCACGGCAAGCCCCGCTTCATCCAACATATGGCGTGCACGGGCAGGTGTCTTTTGCAAATAAAACGATGTCCCTGGTAAACAAACGGCCACTACACCTGCCTTTGCCATTGCTGCTAAGCCTTCATCTGTCGCTGCGAGCAAGTGATCGGCTGACACGGCCCCGAGTTCCGCCGCCAACTGTGCACCGCCGCCTGCCACCATCTCATCGGCATGCAGCTTCACCTTCAGACCTGCGGCTTGTGCACGGCTGAGCAGATAGCGCCCCTCGTCGACAGAGAATACGCCTTCTTCCACAAAAGCATCTGCAAATTCCGCTCCCTGCGCATAAAGCGCTGGCCACATCGACGCGATTTCTTCAATGAATCGATCGCGGTCGCCGAGGCGCTCCGGCAAGACAGCATGAGCTGGAAGCGCGGTGTGAACGAAGCCCACGGGGCTCTCGCCAGCCAGACGCAAAGCGACTTGCAGCTGTTTTTGCTCGACTTCTTGTGTCATCCCGTAGCCCGTCTTCGCTTCGAGCGTCGTTACGCCAAAGGAGAGCATCCGGCGCACACTTTGCGCCGCTTGCGCGAGCAGATCATCTTCACTGCGCCGCGCGGTCTCTCGCACGGTACTGAGAATTCCGCCTCCGGCGCGCAATATATCGAGATATCCGGCCCCGGCGAGTCGCATGGGCAGTTCTTGTTCACGGGATCCTCCGTGCACAAGATGAGTGTGGGGATCGACCAAGCCCGGACAGAGGAACCCGCCCTGTGCATCGACAAGCACGGTGTGTTCATCCGCCATCGCCAACACTTCGCGCTCGGATCCAAGTCCTAGGATCCGTCCATCCTCGCCGATGGCAATCGCCGCCTCCGTATGAGCGTCCACCTCGCGCATCGCATCGCGACCGCATCTGGCAATCGTATCGTCCGCATGTGCACCTGCCATTGTCCACAGTAGGCCAATATGGTGAATAATCGTCTGTGCGCGCTGTGTCACGTCAGCTCTCCTTTACGAATACGGCATCACTCGCTTATTCTTTCACTTCCCACATAGGAACGCGTACGCCACGTTCGCGAGCGACTTGGGCTGCACGCTCGTACCCGGCATCTACATGGCGAATGACACCCATGCCAGGATCAGTCGTCAAAACCCGCCCGAGTTTACGCTCGGCTCGCTCTGAACCGTCCGCGACCACCACCATACCCGCATGAATGGAGTATCCCATTCCAACCCCACCGCCATGATGCACAGAGATCCAAGAGCCACCAGCCGCGGTGTTGATCAGCGCGTTGAGTATCGGCCAATCCGCGACCGCATCACTGCCGTCTTGCATACTCTCGGTCTCACGGTTGGGTGACGCGACAGACCCTGCGTCAAGGTGATCGCGACCGATGACAATCGGGCCGCTTAGCTCCCCTTGGCGCACCAGTTCATTGATCGCCAGTCCAAAACGTGCGCGTTCTCCATAACCGAGCCAGCAGATCCGCGCAGGCAAACCTTGAAAATGCACTTGCCGCTGCGCTTTTTCAATCCACGTGCGAAGCTTGACATCCTCCGGAAACAGGCTCAAGGCTAATTCATCGGTTTTGCGAATATCTTCGGGATCGCCAGATAATGCCGCCCAGCGAAACGGTCCTTTGCCTTCACAAAACAGCGGGCGAATGTAAGCTGGCACAAAGCCTGGGAAAGAGAAGGCGTCAGTCACACCTTCATCGAACGCCACCTGGCGAATATTGTTGCCATAGTCAAAAACGATCGCTCCGCGTTGTTTCATCTCGATCATCATGCGCACATGTTCTGCCATGCTGGCCTTGGCCAAGCGCACATAACCCGCCGGATCAGCACTGCGCATGGACTCTCCCTGTGCAAGGGTCAAGCCTTGTGGTAGGTATCCGTGTAACGGATCATGCGCCGAGGTTTGATCGGTCACAAATTCCGGAATGAAATTTTTCGCGAGCAGCGCCCGGTACACGTCGACCGCATTTTGGCAAACAGCGACCGACAGTGGCTCGCGCCGGGCCTTGGCCGCTTCTACAAGCGCGAGTGCTTCATCCAAGTCTTTAGCCTTGCGATCGAGATACCCTGTTTCCAACCTTCTCTGAATTCGCTGCTCGTCTACCTCAGCGATCAGCGCCACGCCGCCATTCATTGTAATGGCAAGCGGCTGCGCACCTCCCATTCCGCCAAGACCTGCGGTCAGTGTGAGTGTACCGGCCAAGCTGCCTGCTGCATGCTGTCTAGCCGCCTCCGCAAACGTCTCATAAGTGCCTTGCAAAATGCCCTGCGAACCAATGTAGATCCAACTGCCCGCGGTCATTTGACCGAACATGATCAGACCTTTCCGGTCCAGCTCTTCAAAGTGTTCCCAGTTCGCCCAAGCGGGCACGAGCAGGGAGTTGGCGAGCAATACGCGCGGCGCATCTTCATGCGTGCGAAACACACCAACTGGCTTGCCGGATTGGATCAACAACGTTTCGTCATTCTCGAGGGCCCTGAGCGCATGGACAATCGCGTCATAGGCTTCCCAGTTGCGCGCAGCCTTCCCACGCCCTCCGTAGACCACCAAATCTTGCGGCCGCTCCGCTACCTCTGGATCAAGATTATTCATCAGCATGCGCAGCGCAGCTTCTTGCTCCCAACCCTTACACGTCATCTGCGAACCACGCGCCGCAGCAATCGAGCCTCGTATCAGTTCTGTCGCCACTTTCATCCACCTCTCTAAGCATTCATCTGTATGGCCATCGTATCACGGACCAGTGGATCTCGCCACGCCTCAGGCGTCTTGTCTAGCAACGGTTTTGCGCCCATTTTGCGCTATAATGAGCAAAGTACTGCTGACGAATGTAGCCGCAGTTGTCAAAAAAGGGGCGCGTCCCCTACTCAAGAGAGGGGCTATTCGTCAAATGAAAACGCCGGCTGTCGTGCCTTTTGACGCAAACTTGTTCTCTGCATGGTTCGAATCCTTATCTGCCATTGGCGCCACGCCTGAAGGCGGGGTCAACCGACCATTCGGATCAAAAGAAGATAGACAAGTGCGGGCCTGGCTACTACAGGTAGCGAATCAGGAACGCCTAACAACTAGCGTAGATGCCATCGGCAACATCTGGGGCACGCGCGCTGGGACCGAGCCATTACCTGCCATCGTCATTGGCTCGCACCACGACTCCGTCCCCTACGGCGGTCGCTTTGACGGTCCCCTCGGTGTCCTGATCGCACTTAGTGTCATCGCCGCGATCACAAAGGCGGGGATTTCCACTCGACACCCTTTGACGTTCGTCTCATTTACAGCGGAAGAACCGAATCCGTTCGGGCTTTCCACACTCGGCAGCCGAACGGTGGCCGGGAGACTGACACCGGACGTTTTATGGCAAACACAGAGCAGTGACGGCACTGTGCTACAAGATGCCGTTCGCGCAGTCGGTGGTGATTTAAACCAAGTCCTGCAGGCAAGGCGCTCAGATCAGGACATCGCCGCTTTCCTGGAACTGCATATCGAGCAGGGGCTGCGGCTGATCAGAAGTAGTACCCCCATCGGCGTCGTAACAGGCATCTGTGGGATCTACCGCGAGCGGGTGGTGATCACCGGGCAAGCCAATCATGCGGGAACCACCCTACTGCCGGATCGGCATGATGCACTTCTCGCCGGTGCACAAGTTGCTCTTGCTGTCGAGAGCGCAGTCGCGGCGCTCGGAAAAGATGATGTCATCGGCACCGTAGGCACTTTTCGCATTGAGCCAGGCGCCATCAATGTCATCCCGGGTATGTGCGAGCTAGTGCTCGAACTGCGCACCGGCCATCGAGAAGACCTGGATGCATTACGCGCAGACCTAGACGCTCGGTTCGCCGCGATCGCGCAGTCGCGTGGTATCACGCTCGTGCGGTCGGTCTTGCTCGATCAGGCAGCGCAGCCACTCGATGCTTTCTTGCAAGAGACCTTGCAGACATCGGCGCGAAATCTTGACATTCCTTATCGCGATCTCTTTAGCATGGCTGGGCATGACGCGACGCATATGGCTAGTCTCACGCGAGCTGCCATGCTGTTTGTCCCAAGTGTCGGTGGCAAGAGCCACTGCCCAGAAGAATTCACACCGCTCGAAGACATCTGTCGCGCTGCACAAGTGCTGATCCATTCGGTGCTTGCACTCGATGAAAACCTTGATCGACAAGATGGCATCAGCTAATGTGTCAAGAAAAGGGGTACCTCCATCATGGCAGAACTTTATGAACCGCGTTGCATCCTCGACGAATCCGGCGTGCGCACTGACCTCGGCGTTCTGGTAGAAGACGGAAAGATTATCAGTCTTGCCCCACCTGCCGTTTTACAAGCACAGCGACCCGACGCAACTGTGATTGACTGGAGTCGCTTTGCCCTTGCCCCCGGCGCGATCAACGCGCATAATCACTCCTTTCAAAGTCTGTTGCGCGGCATCGCCGCCGACGAACCTTTTCTGGTGTGGCGGGACCAAGCGCTTTATCGCTACTCGCCAAAACTCGATGCACAAGCGCTGTATGCCGGAGCTTTGCTCGCGTTCGGCGAAATGCTGCTATACGGTGCCACAACTGTCGCAGACTTCTTCTACATCCACGGCGACGGCACGGACAATGATCTGGCCATTATTCAGGCAGCGACTGACCTCGGCATCCGTCTCGTGTTGGCGCGCACCATGTACGACTGGCCTGGCGCCCCGCAAAACTATCGCGAGACAGTGGCTGATGCAACCGCTCGCACCCGCGCTTTAGCGACGCGCTTTGCAGGTCACCGCACAGTGCGTATTCATCCGGCGCCACACAGCCCCCATGCAGCGTCCCCGGAGATGATCCAGGCCGGTCACAGGCTGGCAGCGGAACTCGATACGCCGTTTCACATCCACGTCGCTGAAGAGATGTTCGAAGTCAACGAGATTTTGCGCGACTACGGCGTGCGTCCCGTCCACTACCTCGATCGCCTCGGCGTGCTCGATGCCTCCATGATCGCCATTCACCTGGTTTGGCTGGACGACTCGGAAGTCGCGTTACTCGGCGCACGCCATGCAGGACTCGCCTACTGTCCTTCAAGCAACATGTTCTTGGCCGATGGCGTCACCCGCCTTCCCGATCTCCTAAAATCCGGCGTCCGCGTCGCACTCGGTACAGACGGTGCATGCTCCAACAACCGCATCAGCGTGTGGGAGGAGATGCGCATGGCAGCCTTGTTGCAAAAGGTCACGCGTCTGGACGCCACCTGCCTTGGTGCTCGCGACACGTTTGCCATGGGCACGCGTGTCGGCGCTGACCTGCTGCGTTTGCCGACTGGGCGCGTCGCCCCTGGCTACGCCGCCGACTTTGTCGCGCTCGATACGGATCACCTGTCCCTGCAGCCATTCTCGCCCGACGTCTTGCTCGCGCACAGCGTTTATGCCATGCAACCGGAGGCGATTCGGCGTGTCGTCGTCGACGGACGCGAAGTCGTACGCGACGGCTCACTGCTGACCGTGTCCCAGTCCACCATTCGCCAGTTGGTTGAACAGACCATGGAGCGATTGCGCTAAGGAGGCGCTAGAACATGTGGAACGGGACAGAGCACGTGCTCGCTTCTTATTGGCAGCGGCATCTCACCGACGTAAACGCCTTTGTCATCCACGCAGTGGAGGTCGTGCTACTGTATATCGCGACGCGCATCGTCATCCATGTCGCGGCGCGCGCTTTGAAGAACTTCCTTCACTCGCGCGCCGTGCGCCTCGGCGATCGGCGAAGAGACACACTGTACTCGCTGTTTGACAATGTCTTGACCTACGTCTTGTACTTTTTCTTCATCCTGATGGCGCTTGACACCCTTGGGGTGCATATCATGGCCCTCTTGGCGGGCGCCGGCATCGCCGGACTCGCTCTCGGGTTTGGCGCGCAAGGGCTGATCAAAGACATCTTGACCGGCTTTTTCATCTTATTTGAAGATCAGTACGGCGTCGGTGATGCAGTCGCCATCAATGGCTCATCTGGTACAGTCGTCGGCATTGGCCTGCGTCTGACGAAAGTCAAAGGCTCACTCGGCGAACTGTATATCATCCCGAACGGCCAGATCAGCTCGGTGACGAACTACTCCACCTATAATGCCAGCGCCGTCATCGATATTGGCATCAGTTATGAAGCAGACATCGACCAAGCATGTGCCATCATGCGCCGAGAGCTAGAAGCCATGCAAAAAGACTTCCCTGTGATGACAGGTCCTGTGAGCATTGCAGGGGTGCAGACGCTAGACACCTCTTCGGTGGTGCTGCGCGCCTCGGCCGAATGCAAACCAAACACTTCAGGCGCCGTCGTTCGTGAGGCGCAAAAGCGCATCAAGCTCGCCTTCGATGGCGCAGGTATCGAGTTGCCGTACCCGCAAACAGTCGTCACCTTACAAGACAAACGCCCGGAAAGACAGGCAGAAGGTTGAGGCGTAGCTCAGACCGCATGCCTATCCCCGTGCGCCGGTCGCGGCATTTACGCACCGACAAAAAAAGGCATATCCGGCAATGCGGCAGCTAGTCGTTCAATGTCGGCCGACAGACTCCGGTCCGTTTCGACCACCGGTACGAGCGCGCGAATGGCCTCGTACAGCTTCTGAGTAGCTGGCGCCATGCGCGCCTGTACGCCTTGAATGTCAATGGCTTCCGCCGCTGTGATCCCTTCGATCGCCAGTACGCGAGCTACATTGTCCACGATAACAGCCGCCTGGCGAGCGGCGGTCGTACCCATCGAGACGTGGTCTTCCTGGCCTGCCGAGGAAGGAATCGAATCGACACTCGCCGGGTGCGCCAAAACTTTATTCTCTGACACCAGCGACGCAGCCACGTATTGCAAAATCATCAAGCCTGACGACAAACCGGGCACGCGCGCAAGAAAAGCGGGCATGCCACTCATCGTCGGATTGACCATGCGCTCAATGCGCCGCTCCGAGATGTTGGCGAGTTCAGCCACAGCGATTTTCATATAATCCATCACGAGGGCCACAGGCTGCCCGTGAAAGTGTCCACCCGAGAAAATTTCCCCTGTATCAGCAAGAATCAAAGGATTGTCAGTAGCCGAGTTCACCTCTATCTGAAGCACCTCTCGCACATGAGCGATGCTTTGCCGGCTAGCGCCATGCACCTGTGGCAAGCAGCGCAAACTATAGGCGTCTTGTACCCGCTCTTGCCCTTGATGCGTCGTCAACTGACTGCCCGCGAGCCACGCGGATAATGAGGCTGCGGCTGCTATTTGGCCTGGTTGCGGACGCAAAGCATGCAGCCGTGGATCGAGCGCCTCTTGGATGCCATGCAAAGCTTCAAATGTAATGGCCGCAATCCCGTCCGCCACTTCCAGTAAGCGTATGGCCTTGATGCAAGCGAGGGTGCCAATGGCCGTCATCGCCTGTGTACCATTGATCAGAGCCAAGCCCTCTTTTTCCTGCAACGTGATCGGTGTGAGACCGGCTTTCGACAAAGCCTCAAAGCCGCCTGTGCAAACGCCTTGATACGTGGCCTTGCCTTCCCCCATTAAGAGCAACGCCAGATGGGCTAGTGGGGCGAGATCTCCACTGGCGCCGAGTGAACCTTGTGAAGGGATGACGGGATGCACCCCTTTGTTCAAACAATCCACGAGCAGCTGCAACGTCTCCTCGCGGATACCTGAATAGCCTTTGGCCAATGCATTGGCTCGTAACAGCATCATCGCGCGCACCACCGTCTGCGCAAGCGGCTCGCCTACTGCGCAAGCGTGACTGCGTATGAGATTGCGCTGTAACGTGGCGACATCTTGCGTAGCGATCGCGACTTCAGCAAACTTGCCAAACCCTGTATTCACGCCATATACAGGCTTCCCTGCCGTGACGACTTCTTCTACGCATGCGCGACTGGCTCGAATGCGCGCCATGGCGCCTGGTGCAAGCGAGACTTGCACTGCGTCTGAACCCTTGCCTGCTAACTGTGGATCTGTGTGCGCGACTTCCCAAACTGTCTCCAGTGTTAACTGATCGCCATCCAACAGGACTGTCTTCATCCCGCTCATCGCCTCCCATGAGTTACCATACCCAACAAACAACGCGGAGCTGCGTTACCTCTGCATTTGACTAACGTAGCAAAACAAAAGCCGCGAGATGAGCGTCTGCTCACTTCGCGGCGATCTGCCGAGCACTTCTCTTCTATGCGGTTGTAGGCGCACGAATTGTCGACACTGCAACCTTATCCCGCCTTCATTCATTGGTAGGGCTATCATACGGCGCGCTTCTCCGTTCGTCAAATCCGCGCGCTCCCAAGCTATACAAAATAGCGTCAAAAGCATATACTGGAATTCATAGATTCGCTTGACTCAGTCAGAAAGGCGATGCATGGGGTATGGGAATCATAGAGAGTGACCAAAGAGAAATCATTCGCTTACGCGCACTGAATCAACTGCTGTGCGCCACTAGAGAAGCACTCGATACGCGTACGATATTGGCGGCTGTCCGAGACCACATTCACCCGTTGATCGAATTTCACCGTCTCGGTCTACTGGTGGCTGACATGCACGATAAGTACTGTATCATTGAGGAACTCGTTACGAAAGAGAGCCTGGTGTGCTGTCCACCTGGTTCGATCATGTCGATCGCAGATACGGCGATTGAATGGGTATATCGCGAACGTCGCACGCAGTATAACCCTGATTTGCGTGCGACTCAGGAATTTATCGAGGATGCTACCTTGCTACAAGACGGCATCGTCACCATCGCACGCGTTCCGCTCCGAGCCTTTGGCAAGATCTACGGCGTCATGACGGTGAAATCTACTATTGCCAACGCCTTTTCCATGTCGGATCTCGAACTGCTCGATGACGTGTCTAATCATATCGGCGGCGCACTGTACGCAGCCAAGCTGATTATGGAGTTGCGTCTGCGCTCCTATACCGATGCTTTGACTGGCGTCTATAACCGAAGGGCTTTACACGCACTGACGGACGCTCAAAGCCTCATTCACTTTCTGGACGAATTCATGATCGAAGGCGAGTGGTCCGAGATAGACACACTCTCTGTTCTCGTTTTTGATCTGGACGATTTCAAGTTGTACAATGATACCTACGGTCACGTCGAAGGCGATGAGCGACTCCGCACTTTCGCTCAGTTGTTACGCTATGCGGCTCCTGCGCATCAACTGATCTTTCGCTATGGCGGCGACGAGTTTATCCTGTTGCTACCAAACGCAACGAGTATGGAAGCCCATCGTATTGCCAGTCATGTCAGACAGTCCGCGCTTAAAGCTGGCGATCACAAACGTCTGCCGCTGTCCGTCAGTATCGGCGTTTACCAGGATGTCTGGACCGACCTGTCAGCGCTCATCCGGGCCGCCGACGCGGCGATGTACGAAGACAAGCGCAGACGGCCGGAGGCCGAAAAGGAAGTAGGCTTATCCTAGATGTTTTTGCTTGAAGTTTGCGCATCCAATGAACTGGCTGCGCATCAAGACGAGCTTGAAAGCGAAGGTTTCGAAGTCGTTGTCTACGACTGCCTCGATCGCTGCGAGACATGCTTTCTCTGTCCCTACGCGTTCGCGAACGGAACACTCATCGAGCGAGATGAGATAGTGGAACTGCTGCAGGCATTGCGCGCACAAAAGCGCGCATGGGATGAGGAAATGAAGGAGTGGCTCTAAAGAGCCATTCCTCTTTGTTTCGCACAGAAATGACATGCAAGGAGGCGGCCCTTGTCCGAACAAGACGAACTCTCCCTAGAGCGTGAGCACCTGGCTTCTATACAAGCGCATATTGCGCAAGATATTGAGCACATGCGCTCCCACATTCACCCTACTGAAGATTACGCCGAAGCAGTCATTCAGTCCAGACAGTTGGGCGAGCTCGAACAACTGGAAAAGTCGCATCTTCACCCCTATTTCGCCAGAGTCAGCTTTACCGAGCAAACGGAGTATGCGCGTGCCAATCCCTTGCCTGAAGTCGCCTATATCGGCCGTTTCGGTTTGTTCGATCGGACGACCTTGACCCCGCTTGTGCTGGACTGGCGCTCCCCAATGGCCAACTTGTACTACGATGACGCTTTTCGAAGTGTCCCCGTACAAGTCGATGGCGGCCACCAGTTACAGTTTGACGTCGCACAAAAGCGCCAATTCGAGATCGAACGAGGCGCGCTGCAGCGGTACTTTGACAGTACATCCGCCGTACGTACAGATCAGCTGCTTTTATCTCGTCTCGAAGAGCGCGGCGAACAGAAACTACGCGATATTGTAGAGACCATCCAAGCAGAACAAAACCGTATCATTCGCGCCCCGGCTCGGCAAGTTCTCGTCGTGCAAGGCGTGGCAGGCAGCGGAAAAACGACGATTGCGCTACATCGCCTGTCTTATCTGGCTTATCACCATCGCGATCAGCGCTCGTTTGCAAACTTCTTGATTCTCGCCCCTAACCGGCTGTTCATCGACTACATCGCTGATGTCTTGCCGGACCTCGGCGTAGAAGGCGTCCGCCAACACACGTTTGCCGATTTTGTGTTGTCAGTGCTGCCCGGCAAGTGGCGACTCGCGAAAAATCCGCCAGTAGGCGATGATACCACCGCTATGTGGCTCGCGAAAGTACGCACATCCCTATCCACCAAGGACATGCTCGACGCCATCATTGAACAGTATGTCTTGCATATGCTGCCAGAACGCGACTTCGTTCTCGATAGCGGGTTTACGATGAGTCATGCCGAGGTAGCCAAGAAGTTCTTCGAAGATTACCGCCACTACCCTTTTATGACTCGGCGTAAACGATTGGTCAAAGCGCTGACGCAATTCACAGAAGACGCGATTCAAGCGCGTGTCGCGCAGATCGATCGACTGGCCAAACGCATCGGATACGCGGTCGCCGAGGAGCGGCAGGAGAAGTTGACTACGCGCTATCGTGAGCTATGTACAAAATACTGCAAACAAATTCGCAGCGTCGACCTTCTGGAACTCTACCGGCGGGTGATCGGTCACGAGAAAAATATCACCTGGGTCTTAAAGCGACTCGCTGTTCCCGTCGCAGACATTCCACAACTGGCGACGAACATTGCGCTAGCCTTACGCAGTGGGCAAAAAGGCCGCGCGATCACTGAGGAAGACCTAGCGCCACTGCTCTATCTACAAGCTCGCCTATTCGGACTCGACAAAGCGCCGAAATTCAGCCATATCGTAGTGGACGAAGCACAGGATCTCGCACCTTTGCAACTGAGCGTCTTGACGCTATTTATGAATCAAAGCAGTATGAGTCTGTTCGGCGATATGGCACAAACAATCTATCCGCACAAAGGGCTGACCTCTTGGGAGGAGATTCTGGATGCGGCTTTTGACGGCCCTTGCGAGCTAACTGTGCTACATCAGAGTTATCGCTCGACTGTAGAAATCATGGATGTCGCTAATCATGTGATCAAGCATTGGAGCTACGATCGCAAAACCCTCGCCGTTCCGGTCCTCAGACACGGGCCTGTGCCAAAACAGATCATGACGGAAGATCGCGAAAAGGCGCTAGCGGAGCTGACAGTGGAGATTGCACGGTATCAAGCGCAAGGGCTGATCAATATCGCGGTGATCGACAAGACCACGTCCGACTGCGAACACCTCGCACAGGATCTCCTTCAGGCAGGCGTCGCCTCGACACTGCTCAGCGAGTCGTCGCAGCGTTACGCAGGCGGGGTCAGCGTACTGTCTGTACAGCAGAGCAAAGGGATGGAGTTTGACGCCGTCATCTTGATCGACCCCACCGCTGCCAAATACGAAGCGCAATCAGACACGGACATGAAACTCCTCTATGTCGCCATCACGAGAGCCTTACACCGTCTGTGTGTGATCCACTGGCAGCCGCTAACGCCCCTACTTTACGGCGCACCGATCACCATGACAGCGATTGAGGGGTAAGTGTACGGCGCATGACCTCATAGGCAAAAAGGAACTCGAACGCCTCTAGGTGCCGAAAAGCGCTCTCCAGGCTATCGCCCCAGGCGTAAATACCGTGATTTCGCACGAGAACGCCGGGCACAGACGCACTAGCCGCATCGCCTACGGCCGCCGCAAGCTCCTGCAGATCATGATGGTTTGGTACGATTGGAATCGCAATCGTCGCCTCTTTCTCCCAGTGGTCAAGGGCCTTTAGAAGCTCGTGGCCGGTGACGATCATCGCTCCTGCTTGCGCAAACAAATCAGAGCATAAATTGTTCGCCAGCGTATGTACGTGAAGCACAGCCCCGCTTTGCAACTTCGTGTAGATTTGCGCATGGACACACGCCTCAGCAGAAGGGCGAAAATCGTGCGACGCTTTTCGGAGCACTCTTGCGTCCGCATCAACCGTCAGCAGATCCGCTGGCGTCAGGCGACTTTTGTCAGCCCCGCTTCGCGTCACGGCAAAAGTCAGCGGGTCGGCCGTGACGATGACCGACAAGTTGCCGCTCGTGGCAGGCAACCAACCGCGCTCGCCAAGCGTTTTAGCCAGCTCACAGAGGCGGGGGGCCTCATCTAATTCTGTACTCATGTCGCATCTCGTCCTTTATCAGAAAGTAGAACGCCTATGCCATCGATCACATCGTAAAAGTTGTCAAACGCAGCGTGTGGCCACCCTTGTTGCTGACACACTGCAAGCAGTTGATCACGCGCAAAAGTAAAATCTGCTTGGCGTGCGGCTCGCTGATCTGTCACGCCATCGCCAATGACAATCTGCAAACCACGCTTCCCAGCATTTCGCATGACGGTTGGCTTGCACAACCCACAGCCGCCTTGACAGTAGGGATCACAAGGTACCGTCCAGATGACGCGCAGATACGGTCCGCTCGCATCGAGGCGATTGCAGTCGATCTCCAGTCGGTCACGGTACGGCGCCAGAGCGGTCTCGACAAAGAAATCGAAGCCTCCGCTTACGACCCGCAGCGGCCAACCCTCCTGCTTACACCGATCGCAAAACGCGCCAAACCCTTCGCGCAAGACAATGGAAGACTGGGCAAATTGCTGGATCTCCGGCAGTCGCGCGCTCGGCAGCAACGCGAAGAGCTGCTCGACACCTGTCTTTACACTAAGGTTGCCTGATCGAATCGCCGTGATAATCGGTTCACTAGACTCCCACGCGAATTCACGCATGATCGCCGTAATCATGTCACGTTTAGCGATCGTTCCATCAAAATCACAGAAGAATTGAAAGGCTTCACTCACTGGCCTTCCCCCCACTTAACCAAAGCTTGACGCAGGGGTTCACTGGTCAGCGCGGCTACTGCCAAAGGCTCCCCGCGCATAACACTGTCGATAGCAGCGCGAAACGCCTGCCCACCAGCGGTTGCGCCGCCTGGATGGCCATGAATACCACCACCCGCATTCACGATCACGTCTCGTCCTGCGTCACGCACAAGTGCGGGGACAAGCCCTGGAAAAATGCCGGCTGAAGGGGCTGGTAGCGAGATGCGTAAGTGTCCACGCGCTTCGCGCAGTGCTTGTAAAAGAGCATCGCCGTCTTCTCTCTGGAGCGTCACAGATCCGTACGGAGACGGGTAGATGGCGACATCCGCGCCGCACAAGCGCAGCAGTTGTCCAAGGACAATACTGGCGGCAATGCCATGGTGAGTTGCCGCATAAAGTGCCCCAGCCATGGCCGGATGCGCGATAATCGGCGCCGTCACAGCCGGGTCAGCTGCCACTTCGCGCAGCGCGTCCAGACCGTAGGCGTAGACGTTGAACAATAGCGCCTCTGCTCCTGCGTCGCACAGCCGCTTGGCTTGTTGGCGTAACTCCGTCACCGGGCCTGTCAAATTGACCGCGTAGTGAGCTAGCTGTCCGGTCTGTTCATAGGCTCGCTCGGCCTCGGTGTGATAAGCGATGACACGTTGTTCAGGCGTCGCATATTCCTCTGTAAAGAAGATCTCGTCATCTTTGATCAGATCCGCCCCGCCTTGCGCCTGTTCGCGAAAGTGCGCACGCAGGTCGTCTAGAGACTGGCCAATGCAAGACTTGAAGATACTCATTAGCAACGGCCGCTCTGGTACACCAAGGCGCTCACGTATGCCGTCGACCCCGTATTTGGGACCCGCAAACCGGCTGATATACGTCTCGGGAAGATCCAACCGGACCAGTCGAATGACGCCATCCATCGACAGTTTGCCAAACACAGTCGTCAGCAGCGCAGCCATCGTCTCTGTAAAGTTGGCTAGGGGGTAACCGATGCGGATATCTGCCCAGACGAGTCCGTCATCTCCCGCAGCGTACACCTCTACGCCTTGAACGACGCCGCAGTGGCGCGCCACCTCATCTTTGCGGGCTTGCGGCAACTCGGTCCATGAACCGACCGTGAGGCCGATCGCGATCGACTCCGCTCGTTTCATCAGATTGGCTTCTCGATCTTGTACGCGATAGGTTGCGAAAATAAAGTCCGGTTGCATCTACGATTCCCAACTTCCTATCGAGTGATTGACTCTCCGTCCCCATTATAGACAATTCGAGCGTTGTGTCCTACCATAGAGACGTGGAGAGGAGAATGAAACATGGCAACGATTTTTGTGCGCAACACCGGTGAACACTTGCAAGACGAAGCAGCGGTGGCGGCTTTCCTTAGCGCCAACGAGATTTTCTATGAGCACTGGGATTTGTCCGGGATTCCAGGGTCTTTACGAGACCGCTTTGAACTGTCAGATGCGGACAAAGAGGCTATTTTGCTCGGACTCAGTGACGCCATCGATCGGTTGGCCAAGTCGCGCGGCTATGTGAAGTGGGATGTGATCGCGTTATCTGATGCCACGCCGAACATCGAAGAACTGTTGACGAAGTTTGAACAAGTGCACACGCACACAGAAGATGAAGTGCGCGCCATTGCAGCGGGTAGCGGCACCTTTGTCATCAAAGGGCAAGGGGCCACAGGCTACTTCGACGTGCATCTCACTGCCGGCGATGTGATCTCGGTGCCGGAGTATAATCCGCATTTCTTTACGCTCACAAAAACGCGTCAAGTCGTCGCCGTGCGCTTATTCATCGATCCATCAGGATGGGTCGCGCATCCCTTCATAGATCCAGCGTTTGCTGCAGCGCCCTAATCGATAGGCTTTGCATAGGGGTCCACTGGACCGTCAAGAAAAGGCGCACGCGAGCGTGCGCCTTTCGTATTGCCTCGGGGATGAAGTCGCTCTAAGCGCGCTAGTACCTGATCTGGCTATGCCATGAACCGATACTGAGCTTCCACGAGATTCTGATAGTAACCTTTGGTACCCATGAGAAGTCCATGTGTGCCTCGCTCGACAATCCGCCCGTCTGCGAACACCAGAATCTGATCAGACTCGCGGATCGTCGACAACCGGTGTGCCACGACAAACGACGTGCGACCTTGCAGCAATACCTTCAAGCCTTGCTGAATCATATGCTCGGTGTGTGTATCGATACTCGCCGTCGCCTCATCCAGAATGAGGATGCGTGGGTCAGCCAAGATCGCTCGTGCAAAGGAGATCAGCTGACGTTGACCCATTGATAGCCGGCTGCCACGTTCGCGGACTTCTGTGTGGTACCCGTTTTCCAATTCGCGGATGAACTCGTCGGCAAACACTTCGCGCGCCGCCTGCATGACTTCTTCATCCGATGCGTCAGGGCGACCGTAACGGATGTTGTCCATAATAGTACCTGAGAAGATAAAGGTGTCTTGCAACACAATACCGACTTGCGCCCGAAGTGAATGCAGATTCATTTTGCAAATATCGTGTCCATCCATGGTAATCACGCCTGATGTTGGCTCATAGAACCGAGCCAACAGGTTGATGACTGTACTTTTTCCCGCCCCCGTGTGTCCGACCAATGCAATAGTTTGCCCTGGCAAGACGTGAAAATTGACATCTGTGAGCGCAACTTTTTTTGTGTCATAGGCAAATGCTACGTTTTCAAACCGTACTTCCCCCGACAGCACAGGCAGGTTCTCCGCCTCTGCGCCGCTTGCAACACTGGGAATCGTATCGAGGTATTGAAAAATACGCTCTGAGGACGCCATCGCGACGAGCAGTTGATTATACACTTGGCCCAACTGGGAGATTGGCGTCCAGAAATTTCCTGTGTAGTTGGCAAAAGCGATCAACATACCGACCGACAGCCCGCCGCCGGCGCCTAGCATATGCACGCCGAACCAAAAGAGCAAAGCGCTGCCTATCGATCCGGTGAAATCAACCACTGGTCCAAAAATCGCATTCAAACCCACTGCGCGTCGAAACTTATCGAGGTAATCGGCGTTCATCCCTTGGAAAAAAGTCTGATTCTCCGCTTGCCGCACGTACGCTTCTGTCACACGCACACCTTGAATGCTTTCGTTGAGGTGTGCATTGATGCGCGACAGGCGCACCCGCACGACCTGCCAGCTGCGACGCATCATCTCCCGAAGTTTGGTGGACAACAACAACATGATCGGTACGATAATCATGGTAATGAGCGCCAGTTTCCAGTCCAAACTGAGCATGATAATGACGATCCCGATCAGGGTAAACAAGTTTGTGATACTGCTGATGACACCATTCGTGAACAAGTCTTGCAAAGAGTTGACGTCATTCATGATACGTACGAGCACCGAGCCTGCCGGTCGCTTGTCGAAAAAGTCAAACGAAAGCGCCTGCACGTGGCTAAACAGTTGTCCCCGCAAATGGCGAATGACACTTTGCCCGAGCCAGTTGGTGTAGCGAATGCGCAGTCTCGACGCGACAAAATTGGCAATATACAAAGCCCCCAGAAATACACCGTAGCCCACCAACCTACCCACATCGTGCTTGGCGATCGCTGCGTTGATCGTCACGCCAATGATGTAAGGCGCGATGAGTGACACTGCGATGCCACCGATAGTCGCTGCCAAGGACGCCCAGCCAAGCCGCGGAAAAAGCGTCATGTAAGCAAAGAGTCGACGCATCTGATCCATGCGAAAAGGCTTATCGATGGCTTCTTCATCCTTATAGATAAAAGGAGCGCGCAGTTCAGTGGGATCCCCCGCAAATTTCTTGTCCATGAAATCACCCATATCTTTCGGCGTAGCCGCTTATTTGGCATCCAACAAAACGCTTTCGTTCTTCAGTTTGCACTAGCGCTGGCACTGGCCGATTCTGCAAATGAATCGAACAGGTTACCCTCACCCGCTGGCGGCATCAGTCCTTGGTCTTGAAACTGCATATCGTAGATCGTTCTGTATAAGCCTTCTTCACGAAGCAGTTCATCGTGTCGACCACGCTGCACAATGCGTCCGTGATCGAGCACCAGTATCTGATCTGCTCGGCGTAAGGAAGAAATGCGATGCGCAATAATGAAAGTCGTCCGCCCCTTCATCACTTGTTGCAGCGCCTGCTGAATGCCGTACTCCGTTTCCATGTCCACGGCGCTTGTGGCATCGTCCAAGATGAGAATCCGGGGATCAGCTAAAATGGCGCGCGCCAAGGCAATCCGTTGCTTTTGCCCGCCGGATAGTCCTAAGCCGCGTTCCCCTACCAGAGTGCTGTAGCCGTCTGGCAATTCTTCGATAAACTCCGCCGCGTCCGCCATCGCTGCTGCGCGGCGCACGTCCTCGATCGTGGCGGATGGGTGTCCATAGGCGATATTGGCGAAAATAGTGGTAGAAAAGAGAAACGACTCTTGGAAAACGACGGCGATCTGCTTGCGTAGCGCCGCCAGATCCCATGCTCTGACGTCGACGCCATCAATTTTGACCGCACCGCTAGCAATATCATAAAACCGCGGCATCAGCCCAACCAGACTGGTCTTGCCCGCGCCTGTCAGTCCTAGCAGCGCGATCGTCTGTCCAGGCCGCGCAGAAAATGCAATATCATGCAAGACGGTCTCATCGGCATAAGCCAAGGAGACGTGGACGAACTCCACGAGCCCTTGCATCTCGCCAACGTAACCTTGCACTGGGGTCGTAATCTCATCCGGCGCATCGAGAATCTCGAGCAGACGTTCACCTGCCGCTACTGACTGGGTCCAGTTGTTTAACTGATACCCGAGTTGCGACATCGGCGCCACGATATACCACAGCACACTGAAAAAGGCGACGAGATCACCGAGACTCATATGCCCTGTGACGACGAGATAGCCACCAAACAGCAACACGATGACGACTTCCATGTTCCCTATTAACTCCATGTAGGGGAAATACTTTTTCCATAACCCTGCTGTGATGATATTCGCCGTATAGTACGAGTCATTGCGATGATCGAATTTATCCAACTCATGGTCTTCACGCGCGAATGACTTGACTGTACGCACGCCCATGATATTTTCTTGCACCGCTGTATTCAGGCGCCCCAAGGAGCGCCGAACCTCTTTATAGGCAGGCCATAATTTTCCGTCGAAGCTGACAGCGACAAATGCCAATACAGGCATCAGTACCAAGACGGCAACTGTTAACTGCCAGTTCATGGTGAACATGAGTCCAAGCCCGAATCCGAGAAGAAGAACAAATTGCACCAGACCGTTAAATCCAAACGCAAGAAACTGTCGGAATGCGTCGAGATCAGCCGTCAGGCGTGACATCAAGTCGCCTGTGTGCACGCCATCGTAATAAGTAAATGACTGCGTATTCAACTTCTTGTACAGCGTGTTGCGCAGATCATAGGCTGCATTGATCCCAAATACTTGCCCCAGATACTGCTGAGTAAAGTTGAACCCTCCTTTGACCAGTGAAGCAATCAAGATAATCGCGATATAAAGTCCAAGCTTATTAAACTCATGCGCTAGAATAACTTTGTTGACGATTAAGCTGAGCAAATAGGGATAAACGAGTCCAAGCCCTACTGTGAATACGAGTGCGACCAAGCTGATACCCAGTAAATACTGATAAGGCTTGTAAAAACGATTTAATCTCTTGAATATATCCACCCATGACCACCTCCGAATCTGGATTGGCGAAAGCTGCGATTCTACTCGCACCTGCGCCTGCGTACAGGTTATAATAAAAATTGAGAAGACCCGCTCATTGATCTTAACGGGTGTCGAAACAAATTCCATCTTACTCCCTTGCTCAATATTAGGAGTATCTTGCGACGAGGCGATGCTCTTTGACTAAACACCCCTATTTTTATAAAGCCTACGCTCACACCCCTAGCGAGGTAGCCAAACGTATCTGGTTTTACGTGCATGCCGTAGGCTGGTTTCGCTGTGCAAGCGATTACGATGTACGACGAGACTCGTTTTTCGGGTATCAATTGAAATATGTGTTGCGCGGTTGCGGATATGTAGAGTGGGAAGGTCACACCTATGCAGTCCGTGCTGGGGAGATTTTTCTACTCGATCTCAGCTTGAGTCATCGCTATTATGCTGACCGGGACGATCCTTGGGAGCTCTTGTGGGTGCACTTTGACGGCGCGAATTGCAGTGACTATTTTCACCTGCTAAGCGCATTTGCTAACCCCGTCTTGAGAACTGGGGACATGGCAGAGACAGAAGCACAGTTTCGCGAGCTATTCACGCTCTTTCGCCACCAACCACCAGGGCTTGAGGCGCTGGCTTCCCTAGCCATCACGCATATTCTGACGCAACTCGTCGTCACCCGCATACAGGCGGGCATGGAACCGCAGGCGTTGCCATCGCCGCCGTACCCGGACGCGATCCGACACAGTATCGCGTATCTGGAGGCCAACTATCAAAACCCGTTACAACTCGAAGAAATTGCGCAGCAAGTGACACTCAGCCCGTTTCACTTCGCCCGCTTATTCAAACGGGCGACGGGAAGCTCGGTGATGGAGTACTTGCTGCGCATTCGCTTACGGATGGCGAAGCACTTTCTCTCGCAAACCGCGATGCCGGTTAATGAGATTGCAGAAAAGTGTGGCTTTGCAGATCCGAGCTACTTTAGCCGCACGTTCAAACGCTGGGAAGGCACGACACCATCCGAATATCGTCATTCACGCGCCTGATTCACGTCATGACAAAGCAGCTACAGTGCTGGTGATGCGCATGTACTGATAGATCTGTAGGACCGCGCAGGCCATGGCAGCGGCAGGTGTCTCACCAAGCCCTGCCGTGGCGAGCTGCTGTCCTTGATACGCGCCGCGAACGCGCGCTCTGTGCGTCGTCACATGGGTGTCCACCTGCACGGGTGAGACCTCCTCCACACTGAGTGTAAAGTTCCCCGACAATGCCAGTGCTTCGCACATAGCGGTCCCAACAGTCAGACCGGTACCCTGCGCCTCGCATCCCTCTCCGTCTTGTCGCCAGTATAGGCGCACAGCGAAACCGTTCGGTGTCTGTTGCACCCACTCATCGACACGCAGGACAGACACCGCACATAATCCCAACTCTTCGCGAATGAGCAACCATAGGGATGTCGGCGCCTCTTCGTACACCTGGCCATCGCGCTCACCTGTTTTCAAGCGAGCCAGGATGCGAGCGACAGTCGCTTCATCAGCCGTCAGCCCCATACGCTCGAGTTGAAACAGCACATTGCTGACGCCAGACAACTCAGACAGCAAAATCCTTCGCTCATTGCCGAGAAGCTCAGGCGCTATATGTTCGTAGAGCCGCGGATCACGACGAATCGCACTGACGTGGACACCTGCCTTGTGAGCAAAAGCGCTGCGGCCTACGAATGGTTGCTGCGCGACCGGTGTTTTACCAGTCATGCCATATAGCCGCTCTGACAGGCTTTTGAGCGACCGTACCCCCCGCTCGCCGAAATGCGTGTCTACGCGTGCTTTGAGCACCAAATTCGGCAAAACTGCACACAAGTCGGCGTTGCCACAGCGCTCACCAATGCCATTGATCGTGCCTTGCACCTGTGTGGCGCCGGCTCGAACCGCCGCGAGTGAATTGGCCACTGCAAGGCCCCCATCATTGTGCGCGTGAATACCGATCTGGCTGAACCCTGCGGCGACTACCTCCTGGACAATGTCTGCGATCTCGTGCGGCATCGCACCGCCGTTGGTGTCACACAGCACCAACCAATCGGCGCCAGCGTCGCGCGCCGCGGCAAGCGCAGCCAGCGCATAGGCAGGATTATCCTTGTAACCATCGAAAAAGTGTTCTGCGTCGAAGATCGCTTCGATCCCTTTTTCTTTAAGAAACACAATCGTGTCAGTGATCATCTTCAAGTTTTCGGATAACTCCGTCCGTAACGCCTGACGGACTTGAAAGTCCCAAGTCTTACCGAAGACGGCGCAGTGCGAGAGTCCCGTGCCAAGGACGTCCTTCATGTGTTGATCCTCTTCGATGCGCGCATATTTCTTGCGCGTGCTCGTAAAGGCCACCACCTTACTATGAGAAAGACGGACCCCTTTTAATTGATAAAAGAATTCCAGATCCTTATCATTCGATCCTGGCCAACCGCCTTCGATATAGTCGACTCGCAGTTCGTCGAGGCGACGAACGATTTCGAGCTTATCAGCGACTGTAAAGCTGACCCCTTCTCCTTGCGATCCGTCTCGCAGGGTCGTGTCATAGATCATGACGGATGATGCCATGTGCGCACTCCCTCTCCTATGGGTTTTCCATCTCTCAAATACATCTTCTATGGGCAGCTTTTTTGTCGCCTCTTTTTGTTCACAGCTTTTACAAGTCCCTGTCTGACACGTACATCATCATGCGGGATCCTACGAGCGCTCGTAGTTGGCACACAGCATTCCGTAATAGGTCGGCACGTTGTACGAGTACAGTTCCCCGGTCATTGGCGAACGTTCCAGAACCCCCTGCAAAATAGCAATCTGCCAAAGGCTATCCGGTTTGGCGTCGTCGACAAAGGAAGGGTCTAGAGCAAGTAAGGAGGCCAGATCCTGACGTTTGATCGCCTCGCAAACTGCTTCATCGTACGCCTTGGAGGCCGGATGATATCCATAAGGTCCCTCTGCATCATGCGCATGCCCCTGATCGGCACTCGCCACAAAAGCGACGCGCTTGTCACTCGCCGTCGCCACATCGGCAATCACATGGCCGAGCCGTACCAGCGGTTCTAGCCCTGCATCACGCGTCGGTGTCAAAATGACCACGTCCGGTTTGTAATCGAGCGCCTCATGAAAAAACCACAGCGGCACCACGGCGCCCCAGTCTAGTGGAAGAATGGAGAAGTCTCCTTGGGCAGAGCCAAAATAGGCCCCTTTGACCGGAATGTCTTGCGCACTGGCGGCTTCGATCAGCGCACTGGCAAATGTCCGATCACAGGCGCACTCCACATCGACAAAGTGACCAAACTTGCCGAGGCGACCGTGCGCAAAAGAATTCGTGGCCACTGTAACTTGGCCTGCAACGCGAAAGCCATGCGGCGTCGCCAAAACAATGACATCCGGACGGGCCGCTTTGAGCCGCTCTGCCACCTTGGCGAGGCCTGCGCTGATCGGCGCGAACCCTTCATGCTCGGGGCCCGCGAGCGGCGGGATCACTTCATATCCGTGCGGTACGATGCACCCATGTACAATCCCTGACATTACACACACTCTCCTTCTTGTTCGTCGATCGCAGGTGAAGCCCCAGTATTCGTGCCAAGCACGTCGATTGGCAATCGCTTTTTGCCAAGAAAACTCACCATCAAGACCCCTGCGATCGCTACCGTTCCTCCTAACAAAGCCGACAGCGGTGGAAGCTCGCGCAGCCACACCCACGCGATTAAAATGGCCAACAGCGGGTTCACATATAAGGTGCTAGACACCGTTGTGGCGCGTCCAGTCGACAGCGCGTAGGCCCACGCGACGTACGCGATGGCTGCCGGAAACACCCCGATATAAAGGCAGGCCAGCGTAGCCGACAGCGTCGCATGCGGAAGCTCGCGCACCAGTCCGGGCATAAATACGAGCATCGGAGTGACGCCAATCCACGTAAAATACGCGGTAAGATCAACCGCCCGATAACGAGCAAATAATGGCTTTTGATACACAAAGAAAAAAGCTGTGGCAATCGCGGATACCAATATCAAGACCGCGCCGCGTGTAAACCCTGCGTCGTGGCTCGAATCCAAAGTGATCAGGGCGACCCCGGCAAAACCGAGAGCGAGTCCGACCCAACCCCAGAGCGTCAACCGCTCCTTTAGTGCCCATGCGGCCACCACAGCAGTAAACACAGGGGCCACTGCGATAATCAAACTGGCGACGCCAGCAGATACGGTCAGCTCTCCAAACGTCAGCGCGATGTGATACAGAGAGATCCCGGTGAGCCCGAGAACGATGATCTTCGGCACATCTTCACGCCTGGGAATGGCGATACGGCGGAAGATCGCGTATAGGATAAAAACGGCAGACGCGCTAAGAAAGCGAAGTAGCACCACTTGCCCTGCCCCATACCCACCTGCTAGTCCAGCCTTGATCCCGGCAAAAGCGGACGACCAAAAAAGGAGCGTCACCCCAACGGCCATCCAAGTCTTAAGACTCACTTCTAAGACACCCTCCTCGACTCCATCATACCGGATCGTGCAGGCGTCTGTATAGAGTCTGGAAAGTCTCATAGCGTTCGTCATAGACCTGACTGCGCAAAGGGTCTGGGAGTACTTCGTCAGAGGTCTTGTTCGATGCCATCAGTGTCTCTAGCGCAGGCCAGTTATCCTCATTCGTCACGCGCGTTGCAAGGAGAAAAGCGCCTAAGCAACTCGCTTCCTCTTCTTTGGCTGCTCGCACAGGTAAACGAAAGACGTCCGCTAAGACTTGCCGCCAAAATGGCGACTGTGCCAGACCACCCGACGTGACCATGTGCGTGAGTGTGTCTGTTTGCAAAGCCTGCGCGATACTTCGCAAAGACAGCGCCACCCCCTCCACTGCCGCGCGGGCCAAGTGTCGTCGATCGTGCTCCATCGAAAGACCGATGAAGCCTCCGCGCGCCCGCGCATCGTACATAGGCGCGCGCTCACCGGCCAACCAAGGCGCAAAAAGCGCCCCTGCACTACCTGGCGGTGCTTCTTGTGCCAGTGCCAGTAGCTCTACGACATCTTTGACCGCAAGCCATTTGGCGACTTGCGTGAGCACCATGGCGCCTGCATTGGTAGCACCGCCGGCCACCCAGTAGTCGCCCACCAGCGGATAGCAAAAGGTACGGGCCGAAGGGTCTAAAAGAGGACTTGCAACCGTCTGCCGAACGGCCGCACTAGTCCCTGCCGTCACAGCCAATAGCCGAGGGTCCAGACCTACCGTACCGAGATTCGCGAGTACGCCATCGGTGCTGCCAATCGTGATCACGAGCCCTGGGCCAAAGCCACAGCGCTGCGCCAAAGGACTGTCAATCACCGCCAGTTGTGCGGTGGCCGGCAAGCAGGTGCTGAGATGACTTCGTTGTACCTGTGCGTACGCGAGCCACTCATCATCCCAGTCGCGCGTCTGAACGTTAAAGAGGCCTGTCGCCGCCGCTGTCGCTTCATCGACCACCCACTGACCTGTCCACTGCCACAGCAGCCACTCTTTAAACGATCCAACGTGTACAGCGCGCTGCCAGACTTCTGGTTCGTGTTTGCACAGCCAGAGTAGCTTTGCAAACGGCGTCATGGCATGCGTAGGGACAGCGGTGGCGCGATACAACCGGTGTCCGAAAGACCGCCGCAGCGTATCCGCTTCCTCGGACGCGCGACCATCCGCCCACGTCATGAGCGAGATCAACGGTTGACCATCGCTACCGAAAACCAGCAGGCCATGCATCGTGGCACTTAAACTGAGATGCGCGAAACGAAACCCTGCCTTCGCGATCTGATCGCCAATCTCTCGCAATACCAACTCGACCGTCGCCAACAGCGCCCTAGGATCTTGAATCGCGTAGTCCGGTTGCGGATGATCGAGCGTGTTGTTAGCGCGCGCGAGAGCGACTTGCACACCGGAACGCGTGAATGCCACCGCCTTGGTCGCAGACGTGCCGATGTCAAGAGCCACGATCACCTCATGATGCGCGTCCGATTGCTCTTTAGCAGTCCATGATGTCACCTCAGCACCTCCTGCGTCAGCAGTCCACTTTTCGCTAAAGTCTGCGCGATCTCTTGCAAAGCACGCGCATTTTCTGCTTGCTGCCGTTGTAGTGCCTGTATGGAGAACCGCTGCGCCCGATAATCAGCTGCGACCCGAAGCGTAATCCAGATCAGATAAGCCCCTGCATACAAGTGATAAGCCGTGACGAACTGCGCTTTCGTGACATCTATCAATCGCGTTCGTTGCCGTGTATAGTAGGCCTCTACTGCGTCTTCGCGACTCAGTACAGGTCTTTGCGGTGTGTGCGGACTCGTCGCATCGAGAAACTGAAACAGATCGTACAAAGGTGAATCCAAGTGCGCAAACTCCCAGTCAATAACATGCAGCAACCCTGTATGCCGACTGATCATCACATTGCCACGATGCAAATCGCCATGACAAAAGACGGCCCCCCCAACATCCATCAGCGATCGCCATTGCACTACCGCGTGCAAAAGTGGCGCAGTGGTTGTGTGCCCTATAGCTTGTCCGTCTGGCGACAGCTCGGCGAGTGCGCGATCGACTTCCGTCGCGTCGCATGTTTCTAGATCAGCCTCAATCGCCTCGATGCCTGGTGTATGCGCGTCTGCATCTTCACGTATCCAATTGACCGACATGCGATGAATAGCGGCCATAGTGGCCATCACTTGACGGTCGCGCATCTTCGTCCACGCAACCTCCGTCAGCCCATCGTCTGCATACACGACATATCCGAGGTCGCCGCGCTCACCATGTGCCAAAATGGGAGCAAATCGAATGCCGCGCCGACGACGCAGCACCGCATCGACCCTGACTTCGCGTGTGATCGCAGCCCGGCGGTCGGTAACTTTGAGAATCACCGACTTTCCGTCCTCTGTCCACGTTCTGTATACTGCGGCTTGCGTCTCTGTTGATAAACGCTCACAGCGCGCCTCATTCATTGATAAAGCGGCCATCACTGGCTGTACCTGTTCCCAAGTTACCGGCATGGTTGCATCCTCGTCCCCGTGACGTACTTCGCTTCGGCCCACTGCCGTCGCGGACCGAAACGAAGTAGCCACTCGTCCTGTAGTTCCGAATGACGAAGGCGGCGACGCCAGAGCGCCATCAAATCCACCTTAGCGGAATACCGTCTTACTTCGCAGCTGGCAAACCCTCCTGTAAAAGGAGCCGGTGTGCGCGAACAGCCTGATTACAGGCAGACATGTAAGCACGCGATACTGCCATGATGACGTCGCGATCAATACCGACACCACGGTAAGACACACCGTCCACGCTGACCATAACGGCTGCTTCTCCGTTGGCGGTCTCACCACTTGCAATCGAGTGCAGTTCCAATTCTACAAAAACGACATCCAACGGGCTGGCTTGCTTAATGCAGTGGATAATCGCTTC
>JAPNUP010000089.1 GCA_026627345.1 Bacillota bacterium
CTCACCCCGGCACAGCGAGCTGGCGCAGTCCAGTGGTTGCATGCTCAGCGTATCGATCCCCGACATCCGTGGCATCAGGCGCGCATGTGGGGCGTCGTGCAGGGCGCGTAGCCGCCACACAAGGATCACCCCGTACGTTTAGGGTGATCCTTGCCCTTTTCCCATGCGGATCATCACCGGTCACGACCGCATCATCGTGGAGAGTCGAGGAAGTTGTAGGGGGGACTTACGTGGCAAATTTCAAGCGACTGCGCTTTGTACCCATGATCATTCGCGCCTACTACAACGCGCAAGAGCAGTTGGCAGCCCAACATGCTGGGAGCACAAGCAACGTCATCAAGACACGACTGGCAACCGCAAAAACGTCGTCTTCGGCAGCAGTAAAGACAAACAGAGTAGCTCGTCTTGATAAAAGGAAAAAATCACCTGCGACTTTGCCGCCTTCAGTCGTTTCGAATCAAGATTTGTCGCAGCTTCTGCGTGAATTGCGTGCAACCAATCGTCAACTCAAGGGTTTACAGACGCTCAAGAGCGACCTCAAGGAGATGGAGGGAACCCTTCGGGAGATGAACAAAAAAATAGCGCTGGAACCACCTGTGCAGGCCACACGCGCCGCTGCACCGAGTACGATCCCCGCGGCCAGGTACCCGTTTCGGTGATGGGTTGAGGAGGGGCGCAGATGTCTTGCACCAGCCTCGAGCCTGACAGCCAGGGGGTACCTAGCTCACTGAGAGACCAAAACAGACATGACCTGCAGGCGATTCTCATCCAGAATCGCCTTTTTCCGTCCGATTCGACATCTGTGCTCGGCATCTGCTAGCTGTATAACAGTGCCGCAATGCGCCCGCGATCCCTGTGATTGTGGGGGTTTAACCGCTGGGAGACAATCCAGCGAATCGCTGCCGCTCGCTCGCGCGCTGTGATGCGAATGTGCAGGTAAGCTGCGATCCAGTCTACGAGTTCGCCTACTGCAAAAGGGTTCTGCAAGGCAGCCGGACTATAGGAGTGCACAGCCCTGTAAATCGTTCGCCATGCACGCGGATTGCGAATCCGCCCACGAAACAATTGCAATAACTGCTCATTCACCTGATACACCTCGCTCGCGATCTACTTATAGGGAGTGTATGCCGCAAAGACTAGATTGGAATGGTACAGAGGACCTGTCTTGGACTTGTTCACAGGCATCCCACATCGTCCTACAAAAAATCACACTGGTGCCAAACTGACTCATAGAGGACTGTCCCTAAGCATAATGACTACAGATGCGAATAGGGATTGTGTCATAGGGGGGCTGGGAAATGACCGAGTGGAATAAGCCTTGGGAAGCACTATTGGTGAGCAATCGGATTCCCAAAGACTATATCGTCACGAAAGGCATCGGCGACACAGACAGTGGGCACGGCAGTGACCCCTGGGAAACTGGCTCCTTCGATATGGCTTGTAAGATGGCGCAGATTGAGAACTTTAACATCGTTCGTTATACCTCGATTTTGCCACCAGGAGCCACCGAAATGCCGATCGAGCAAGCGAAAACCTTGTACCATCCTGGAGCCGTCATGGAGGCGATTATCTCTCAGTGCAATGGCCATCAAGGAGATCACATTTGCGCCGGAGTGGGGACCATCCGTGTGACGCGCATCTCAGACGGGCAAGCCATGGCCAGTTATGCCGCCGAATATACAGGCCGCGCGAATGAGAGTGGCGCTAAGGCGTTTCTGCATGAGTCGTTGATGCATGAATTTTTGCGACGGTATGATCCACATGCCTATGCGCTCTCAGATGAACACTTTTGCGTACAGGAACATGTCGTCCAACACAGGCACGGGACTGTGATTGCGCTCATTGGGTTTATCACCTACATTTATCCCGTTCTCGCCAAGGGGTATGTCGACTGAACACATGATTCAGTCCCATCTGCTCGCGATGCTCCGAGTATAAAGGAGCTCATTCGGATTTAGACAAGTTCCCTACCAGAGTTTTCTCGAGGATTACCAGACACGATCGGGCTTTTTTCCTGAGTTGTAGCGAGTA
>JAPNUP010000114.1 GCA_026627345.1 Bacillota bacterium
GGCACCAGCGTTGTCGCCTGGATCAGGGCAATCAATTCTCGCAGTGACATTAACCGTGCTTCCTGTGCTCCTTGTCTTGACTCTGGCTCTGGCCCGCGTCTCCCTCGTTGTCAATCTCGGGGTCAATATTGTCGTCAGTGCATCACTATTGCTGCTTCGGGGTCTGCCCCTTTTGGCAAACGAGCTGTGGATCGGGGCCCCTTTATCACGTGCGGACCGTATCACACACCTTGGCGGAGCGCTGCCGATGGCCGCTTTATGTGCCATCATCCTGGCGGCGGGAGCCTTTCAAGGCATCACCCGTCTATCCGGAGCTATGGAAACGGTCACCGGACAGGTCTTTGCACTCCTTCGTCGACCGTTATCATGGCTCCTTGGCGCCTACGGTGTCAGTGTGGCGCTGGCCTGTTTAATGGGGAGCCCGTCATTGGCAATCTTGATGAGCGGGCAAGCCTTGAGCCCCCGCTTTGTTGAACGAGGTGCACCGCGCGCACAGTTACTTCGCCTGATCAGCGACGCCGCAGAACTCGTGACGGCTGTCGTTCCGTGGAGCCTACTGGGTCTGCAGGCCAGTGCCATCGCGGGTGTGACGACGCTGCAGATGGCCCCTTTCGCGTGGTACATCTGGCTGTCGCTGGCGTGGTCGCTGGTCGTCCAATATCGCGCCGAAAGACGAAGAAGCGTGGCGCCCCGCGCGGCGTGACCTCCTTGTACCGCACGAGCCGCCGCCCCCGTCTCCGTTTGAAACATGACCCTACCGCACGCCACCGAACGGGGGCCTACGCACAATCGGGCCGCCCCCAGGCTTCGGCATGGGCCGGGGGACTATGATAGGCCGACGGATGCCGTGGGGCAGCCCGCAATATACGAGAATGATAGTGTCTTCTGGAATGAAATCCATTTTCACACATACGCCTCCCCTCAGGCCACTTCTTCCCACGGTATGGCGTCGACTTCATCTCTGACAGTGCCCCAGCCTGGGGAATCGTAGCTCGTGATGAATTTGAGTGATATGAGGGAGGATGGCGAACGAGTCCCGCACGATGGGTACAAAAAGGCACTCTATCGCATTATGAATCGGTCTTCAATCGGAGACGATGCGAGAACAGCGGAGCGATGGTACTGTGGATGAGTGTCCATAATATGTCCAGTGCAAAATACGCCATAGCCAGGCTCGATAGGGTAAAAATCCCGCGCAGCACCTTTTCACCGATGAATTTACGCGACCATGCTACCAACATCGAAATGCCTATACACCAAGCGAATGCCCCAACGGAGAAACCAACAAAGAGAAGCAGCAGTTTATCAAGTAATGGCATGCCTGCGATATGAGTAGCAAACCCACCCCCAATGCCACCCCAAAAAGCAATACCAAACGGGTTAGCCAGTGAAAAAATAATGCCTGTCGTAAAGTCCCGCTGTTCCTTCTTGTTACTGTCCAATGTTAAATCAATGGGTTTGCGCGCATCCAAAAACGACAACCATGCCATTCGAAGTAAAAATGTCACTCCGACGATCCCTAATATAATCTGTACGGGCAGAAAGTGAAATACCAGTGCCACGCCTGTTAAGCCAATGACAGCCCACACCAGATCCCCCAATAAAGCGCCAAGCTGCACCAAAAACGCTGGGGCAAAACCTCGCTGTAACCCTCTGCGTAGTGCTTCAGTATTCACAGCTCCGGGTGCGGCGCTATATACGAAGCCGAGAACACAAGCAGTAATGATTAACCCCGCCATCTGACAGCCCTCCCTCTCCTTTGGCGAACCTATGGTATGAACCGGTGCAAGAACATCATACCGAAGTCGGCCGCCCTAGCAACCGGCAACCGGCAACCGGCAACCGGCAACCGGCAACCGGCAACCGCGTCAGCTTATTATACCAGACTCAAATCTTACGTCTGCGCCCTTCAGACCACTCATTACCAAGAGTCCGCTGCACCCGGAGTAGCACGTTGTCGCTCTCGCGCAGCTGGCCTGCGTTGAGATCCGCGCACCCACACTACCTTCCATAGGTTCGCCGACAAGAGACCCAACAGAAGGTAAGACAGTCCTCCCACCGTCGCAAAAATCGCTGTAGCGACAACGGCTGCCAAGATTCCAAACAGCACTTGTTGGCGGTACGCAGCAGGAGATGTCGGCGGGTCGGTCAACATAAAGAAGGCCAGATACAACGCGGAATTGACAAACGGCACCCGCAAGGCATCCGCTGGTGTATCAGAAGGCAATCCAGTATGACTGATCGCCATCACTAACAATAGCCCAAAGTAGGTACCGAGAAAGGCGGTCACCTGAGGAAACTTATTGACTCGGACCGCGACCGTCAATCCTGCGATTAAGACGATCAAGGTCATCCACGCAGGCATCAGCGCCAGACTCGCCCACCAACTCTCACCCGCATGAAAGACCCAGATGGCTACCAACAGACCTACGGCGGCAGGATTAAACAAGGGCTTGCGACCGATCACCATAATATGCTTAGAGATAAGGGCGATCACGGTAGTCGCAGCGACGATCCAAAGTGGGGTGGCATGCCCTAGTACACTAGCCACGATCAGGCCAGTAATCACCGCTCCGTCCGAGAATAGTCGCTTCCTTCTTTGCAAAAGCGCAACCGCGCCATCTACAAGTAGCCCTGTGACTACAGCGACTAGCACGTTGACCAGAACCAGATGATCTTGCGGGCGCAAGGCGGCCAACAGGGTCAGACCAGCCAACACGCTCAGCACGATACCCTTGGGAGTGTTCAAAAAGCGCCGTATGCCCGAAGGCCTTGTCTGTGTTTCGCGCTTGGTCATCACAACACATACCTCCTCATGGCGTCATTCATTTGCATTTGAAGTTGGTCATTGATACATAGACCAGCTAACTCCGCATCCTCAATGAAATCCAGTGCACGATGTTCACCCAGTACGAAAGCTGCCGTCGAAACTGCGTCTGCCAGTACGGCAAGAGGGGCAATGACAGTGCAACTGACCAATCCACCCTCACCAGTATTCCGGTCCGTCGCCAGCAGATGATGGACAGCAGGATCGACTGGGCTGCGTCGCTCGTAAGTGCCCGAGGTGCACACCGCAATATCCGTGGCCCTCAGCCAGGCTATCCGCTTGTCTTTAGCGTCGGGATGTTGAATGCCTATCGTCCAAGGTTCTCCAAGTGGATCTTCCCCGTGAACGTACACGTCTCCACCAGCGTTGATCGCGAACCCATCCCACCCCTGTAACACGCCTGCCGCCAGATCGATAGCCAACCCCTTCGCGACAGCACCGAGATCGAGGAGCATAGGCTTTTGGAGATAAACCTGACGCGTCGTCTCATCCAGCGAGATATCCTGGAAAGTAGCCGTTGGATCCGTATCTGGGGTTGCCACCATCTCCCCGGTTACGTAATGGCGCGTAAATCCGAAACAAGCCAGCTTCGCCCCGACCGTCGGATCAAATGCCCCGTCCGTCAACTCACTGAGTTCACGCGCAACGCGAAGCGCCTCGAAGAGCACATCTGGCACGCGCACCCACTCGCCCGGGCGTCGGCATAACGCACGCAGGGCACTGTGCTCGTCAAAGCGATTGCAGATCGCCTCCACCATTCCCATGGCTTCGAATGCAGAGGACATCGCTTCCTCTAGCTTATTTTGATTTTCACCCACGATATCGATCGAGACGATGGTCCCCATCAGCAAGCGTGTTTCTTCCCGGTGACCTTTGTGAATCACGAAGCAGCCCTCCTACGCCTTGGCCTTTTGTAAGGCATAATACATGGCCTCAGCAAAGTTATAGGTACTGGCGGTCGCCCCAGAAATGAGGTAAATTTTCCACGTCTGCATCTTCACTGCCTCTTCAGGAAGCTGAGGGTCAATTACAGATTGCGGATAATGCATGCTATATTGGTTAATCACGACCTTGGCAATGCGCCCTTTGGCGATCGTCACGCTGAGTGCCAACGACCCGTATGCATTATTCCCAACGCCTGTGTATACCCCATCTTTATACAAGGCTGTCGCGGCCTTTGCCTTCTTCACAGCCTTGCCGGTGCCCTTGGCCGCCGTCTTCGGCTTCGATTGCCCTGTTGTCGTACTGCTGTTTGACGCTTTGTGCTTATCTGAACCGGATGCTCCAGGTTGATGGGGCACCTTGTGTTGCTGGTTAGCCGTTGGTTGGTGCGATTGATAGGCTTTAGCAGCCGCCCCTGGCGTCGATTGAGTCGGACCTCCAGAGGACAAATTAGGAATGCCGTTTGTGCTCGCTTGGGCAGACGGCATCGTGTAGATGTATCCAGCAGCATATACCGTAGTGACTGCCACGCTGCATACGGCCATTAGACGCTTACCGATTCTCGCCATGTCCATAAACACCTCTTCCCTGCGATCAACACCTTTCGGTGTCTCTAGGACAAAGATACCGGGATAATCTGACGTCTACCTTGCGTTATGCATCCACATGATGGAGAAGGGCAACCAAACACATCACTTTCATGGGAAGGTACCCCATGCCCGTCCAGTGTGCCAAAGATTTCTGATGTTTCGCTGATGCGCTACGGACTCTCAGTGCCGACGAAGCGATACGACGACCTCAGTACCGCGACCAGGACGACTGTGAATCATAAGTCGACCACGATGGGCCTGTACAATCCCTTTGGCAATCGCCAGTCCAAGGCCAGTCGACATCCCCCTCTGGCGTGCGGTGTCTCCCCGAACGAAGCGCTCGGTGGCCCGTTGGAGTAGTTGCGCCGACATTCCCTCTCCGGTGTCTTGCACGTGGATATTCACAAATGCCCCTCGTTCGCTCACCTTCAAGGTAATGCCGCCATCGTGCGTATGCTTGCGGGCATTGTCGAGAAAGATATACAGCAATTGCATCAATCGCATCCGATCTCCCTGGATCACGCCTGGCGTGTCGAGGGGGATGACGGTGAGCGCCAGTCCCGCCTCCTCGAGCACCGGTTCGTAGGCATTTGCTACGGTATCCAACAACTCTTGCACAGACACAGTCTCCAGTTGCAGAGCCTTTCCTGTCTCAAGGTGGTTTAGTTCCAGCAAGTCGCGAACAAGTCTATTCATTCGCTGCGTCTCGCCGTAGATGGCCTCGATCCAAGACAGATGATCTTCAATCCTGTCCTGCGAGTGCTGAATCAGCATCTCCGCATGCGTTGTCAAAACCGTCAACGGGGTTCTCAGCTCATGTGAAACATCTGACAGCAGCTCTTGCTCACGGTGGCGCATGTGCATGATCGGGCGCAGCGTCCACAGTCCCAAAAAGAAACCACCGACACTAGTGAGCAGCAACCCAAAGAGGCCACCCCACATGAGTAGAGAAAGGAGACGCGCCAGCCGGGACTGATCGTCCCGAACGTCTTCCATCACTTGTAGCCACTGGCCATTTGTCCATCTGGTCTGCCAAACCTGATATGGAACACCCGCGATAGACATGAGGTAGCTGGAGGACGACGGATGACGTAAAGTGAGCTGCTGCTGAAGAGCTTGCATACTGTTCGCAGAAAAAGGGCGAAACGCGCGCTGAAGATGCGTACCAGCACGATTCCATACAACGTAGTGCATGTCCGAATCGGCAGCGATCAGGTTGTCCGTCCGTAGCGATGATATACGCGGTCTGTTCACGACGGCACGTTCGATCTGGATGGACCAAGTCTGCAATTGTTCAGTCACTGCGGACTGCGTTTCGCGCATCTCCATGCTATATACAAATCCACCCACGAGCACCAAGATCAAGAACACTGCCGCTACTTGAATGCCAGCAAAAAACAACCGCTGCCGGATGATCCCTTTCTCCTCGCGGATACGGTGCTCCGTCCAATCCACTTTCATGGCTGGCGCTCAACGCGATAGCCTAATCCGCGTATCGTGTGAATTTCCGGACCGCCTAGTGCGCGCAGATGCCGTCTGAGCTTAGAGACATGGGCCTCGAGGGTATTATCAAGAACATCGGAATCATAGCCCCATAATCGATCAATCAACTGGTGCCGAGTGAGCACCGTACCCGGATAACGAAAGAGCAACTCAATTAAGTTGGCTTCCTTCGGAGTCAGTGTCACACACGCATCCCCTACCATCAGTTCGCGTGTCGATAGTCGAAGCGTACAGACCCCGTATACAAGCGTCTCCGAGTCATGATAGTCCGGACTGGTTCTACGTAACTGGGCACGGATCCGTGCAATGAGCTCAATCGACGCAAAGGGCTTAACCAGGTAATCATCCGCGCCTGACTCTAGCCCACGAACACGAGCATCCAATTGGTCCATGGCAGTAAGCATGACAATCGGGGTGAACACTTTTTGCTTACGCAAGGCAGAGGCGACCTGCAGACCATCCAACCCCGGCAGCATCACATCCAGTAGGATGACATCGTATGAGCCATGGATGGCCAAGTGCACAGCCTCCTCTCCGTCACCACAGGGCATTCCCTCATACTGTGCGTCGGCAAGCAGGTCGCAGATGACCTCGCGAAGCGACCGGTCATCTTCCACCACCAGAATCCTTGGCATCAGCTCAACTCCTCAGTCGGTGTATCCTTATGTGCTATAGCATTCATCACCAACCTGACAACTCACTGAAACCATAAGAGACCGGCTTAACTTCCCTCCCTCATTGGCATTTTGAGCTCTATCTGAATCTACGCAAGTGGGTGCGGCTTGAACAGCCCGTTATCCCCGCGCCAAGACGCCTGCGAGCTGATCCGAGTAGATGCAAGACGTAGCAGGCACTTGATTCCGATACCATACTTCGAAAGTTAGCAGCGTATATAACAATCGACCGGCGGATTCCTGCTGCCTGGGTGAAGCTGCAAAAAGAGTAGGAAGCAAATCGGAAAACCACTCGCGCGTGATCGCATCGGGATCGAGCAACATGGATTTGACATAGGCGTTCCATTCTCCGTATATCCAAGCAGATACGGGAACAGCAAAGCCCACCTTTCTCCTATTTCGAACGTACTCTGGGACAACGCCGCGAAGTGCTCGTCGAACGATCGGCTTACCGCGTAACTTTCTCTTATAAGGATCAGGACTGGACATCGCAAAGTCCACGATCCTCTCATCGAGAAATGGCACACGCAGTTCGACACTATGGGCCATAGAGATCCGATCCGATTTCGCTAATGTATTGTCTGGTAACCAAGTCAGAAGATCATAGAGAAGCATCTGTTGTAACGGACTAACCGCCCTCTGACGAACCAAACGCCATACCTCGTTCGAGAAATCGGTATGTATCTTGGCATTGTCACTCGACTTTCGCATGTTGCCATTCGTTACAAAATCCTCGTGCCCTCCGACTCCGTGATACCACTGATCCAATGTCGCAAGACTTCGATGCAAGAGGCCATGCCCGCGCCAGTTTTGTCTTTGCAACCAATTCCCCAAATGTTGTCGTACAGACGCTGGAACCCACTGCAATGCTTGAAGCCAAGTAGCTTGTCCGTAGACAGCATATCCGCCAAATAATTCATCCATCCCTTCTCCACTGTAGACGACCTTACACCCTTCGGAACGGGCAAGTTGACAGGCAAACCACAAGGGAATAGCGGTGGGATCGCCGATAGGTTCGCCGAGACTTCGAACGATACTCGGGAAAGCATCGAGAGCCTGAGCAGCGCTCACGATTTGAGTCTTGTGAGAGGCTTCGAACCTCTGAGCAACTCGGCTTGCGATGTGTAATTCACTATATTCGTTACTCGCGACCCGCTGGAGTGGTTCTTCAAATGCAATGGTAATAGCAGTGTCGGATCGGGATGAGTCAAGGGAGTGACGCAGCGCCAATATAGCGGTTGAGTCCAACCCTCCACTTAATAAAACAGCGCTTCTCACTTCGTGTGCATCTTGTCTTCTAATGGTCGATTGCATTAAGGACAAGAGGTGACTGGCTGCCTGATCGCTGCGTTCCTCTATGTATCTTTCGACTACACGAGGGACGACCCAATACGGAGTCTGACGAATAGCCCCGTCCGACACCGTGATCGTATGCCCTGGCAATACTCTTGTTATTCGCGCGTCCACCGTGTGCTCTCTGCATGAATAACGAGCTCTATAATATTGCTGCACGGCCTCGTCATGGAGAACTAACGGATCTTTCAGAACAGCTGCAACGGCCGTATAGTCAGATGCAAAGCTCCAGTGATCTTTCTGTTCCGCGAAGTATAGCGGCTTCACCCCCACTCGATCTCGACCGGCAAACAATAATTGTCTTGTGATATCCCAAATCATGAAAGCGAAAGTTCCTTGCAAGTCGAAGACGCACTGAGGTCCCTTGTCTTCGTACAGATGCAAGATGACCTCCACGTCCGACTGTGACTCAAATCGGTGACCCCTGGCCGTAAGCGTCTTACGCAGTTCAGGCGCATTGTAAATTTCACCGTTACACACCAGTACGGCCGTATGATTCTCATTCCACAAGGGCTGCTGTCCACCCTTAATGTCTACGATCGACAGACGCACCATCCCGAGATCAATGCCTTGGGTCTGTACCACGCCACGCTCATCTGGTCCACGTGAAGATAGAGAGTCCAACATTTGATCCAACCTACCAAGCGCTGACGGCACCCGGAGTCTCTTAGCAACAACAGCAGCGATACCACACATGCAAGCAGGGCTCCTTTCTACACTCACTGTCGTCGATGGTACAAAGCCAGTCTGATCTTCGTCTGATTGGGCTGCGTCCATGTTTGCGTGAATGAATCCCTGCTGTGATCTGTCCAGACGGTTGGAACTAACCGCCCCCATCATTCGCTATTTCGCACAAGATGCAAGGGACTCCGAGCGATCACGCGGGCTCTGCTTGCGGTAAGGAACCCTGCCTGCACCATACTTTGCAAAACCTCTGACTGGCGCATCTTAGCTAGGGCATAGTGTTGCAACGGATCATAAAGAGACGGTGCCTGTGGCAGGCCCGCAAGCAGTGTTGCCTGTGCCGGCGTCAGTTGGGTAGGGGACTCTCCAAAATACACCCGAGCCGCATCGCCTACCCCGTAGGCCCCTTGCCCGAGATAGACCTCATTGAGATACATCGCCAAAATTTCATTTTTTGTAAAGTAGCGGCTGATCAATACAGAAAAGGCAATTTGCTTGACCTTGCGAGGGATCGTTTTTTGATCAGAAAGGAAAATATCCTTGACCAGTTGCTCTGTAATCGTACTCCCACCTTGTACCAACTGGCCATGGCTAATATCGACCCAAAGGGCGCGAAGAATGCCTTCGACATCAATTCCTGAGTTGTGATAAAAACTTCGATCTTCCGTGGCAATCAAAGCGCGCTGTAACGACACTGGAATATCGGACAATGGCGTAAATCCCCCGTGTGCAGCAGCGATTCGGTGAACACGTGTCATCAGCAGTGCTGGGTAGGACGGCTTCCAGACTGTGTACACAAAGCCCCCTAGTACAAGAAGCAGCAACAGAAAGAAAGCACTGAGGCCAAGCAACATATGACGAATCCTGTGACCGATCCCCATCGTTACGCCCCCTTGCGCAACCTCGACATCCTTTCTAAGGTAAAGTATCCCTCCAGGCTGACTATCGCCTGAAGGTCAGGTTACACGTACCCGCTGGCGCGACTGGCATAACATTTCAGTACCTCGACCTGCCACCCACCCATAGCAACATAAGGAAGTACCCACACGGCGTCATGAAGCAAGATGGCGCCGATATCCTTGATTTTACGCCAGATATATACACGTTTGGCACTCGGCTTGTGTGAAAGCCTATAGTGTAGCAACACCCAGGAATGTGGTAGTGTAAGAGGGGCCACTAGGAAACGAGCTCACACTTTATCTCTTGGGGGGGAAACACTATGCCAAAGCATATTTATCTGCAACCCGATGCACCCGATCCGATCCATAGCGACGACGTTATCCTAGCGATCGTCCAGAAACATGTGGCCGCTGCCAAATCCGTCACTGGCGTTGACGAATCTGGCGGAGAAGCACGTACTTACGCCATCGATGACAATATCATTTTAAAAGTTCAGCGCCCGCAACAGTTGCGTCCACTGACAAGCCTGGAAAAAGAAGCTTTCTTTCTTCAGCAACTATCTCACGACGATCACATCAGTGTGCCCAAGGTCCTTGGTTATGGGCGGGAAGGCGCTATCGAGTACACAGTCATGACGAGGATGCCCGGCGTGGCTATTGTCAATACTACACTGGAAGGGAATGCTCGCACAGAGACACTCTTCAAGCTCGGGCAAACGCTGCGGCGCATCCATTCCGTTGCACAGGAACCATTTCATGCGAGTGGGCTGTTCCCTGGGGACACCAATTTTAGTGAAGTGAAGGCCCGTTTTCAGGAATTATTCGAAGGACTCATTGCACGGATGCGTGATCAGAGCATCGAATGGACACTGCCACACACGCCTGAACAAGTGGCAGCCAAAGCAGTTGCGGCTTTGCCAGAATCAAATGAGCGTGTTGCACTGCACTCGAATCCTGGCCCGACACACACATTTGTGGATGCATCGACGACACTATTCACAGGGCTGATTGATTTTGGAGATGCATATTTCAGCCATCCGGCATGGGATTTGTGGCGTTGGAACTTACCTCATGATCGACAAGCCGTTTTCAAGGGATACACGAGTGAAAAAGCTGTAAACGCCTCTTTTATCCGTACATGGAGCGTGGTTATGGTGGTCTCGGATATGATGGCCATTGCTTATCAGACGAAGTCAAAAGCCGAATCAGAAGAAGATTTAAAAGGTCTTGTCAAACAATTGTAGACTTGTCAGAAGCGATGTGCACGATTGTTCATGGTGGTGCCTTATCACCATGTCACCGTCTATACCGATAGTCTCCAGCTTTCCTCCAGACAAGAAGCGCAGTGTGTGTAGCGTCCCATCACGCACTGTATCATCCAAGCTCGCTGAAAGTGAGAAAGGAATCTCATCATGAACTCTATGCTGAAAGACGTCATCACGATCATCTTTATCGCGTTACAAGCCCTGACGGCGATATTTGGCGCATATCAAATTGTATTTTCGCTGTTCGGTCTTAGCTACCGCAAACATCGGATCACCACTGCGCCCAGCAAACGTTTTGCAGTACTGGTGGCGGCGCATAACGAAGCGAACGTGCTTTCTCCATTGCTCGAAAATCTGCTCCACCTCGACTATCCCAGCGAACTCTACGACGTATACGTCATCGCCGACAACTGTACGGATGACACGGCGTCCATTGCCCGCGCACACGGAGTACGCGTCGCACAACGAAATACAGTGGATCAGCACGGCAAAGGGTATGCCATACGCTGGATGCTGGATCGTCTACAGGCGGGATCCCGTTCGTACGATGCTGTGGTCATGTTTGACGCGGACAATCTTGTCAGCGAGAACTTTCTGCGCGTCATGAACGACCGTTTGTCTAACGGAAAACGGGTCATTCAGGGCTATCTGGACAGTAAAAACCCATATGACTCATGGGTCACCGTATCTATGGCCATCTCTTATTGGTATACCAACCGCATGTGGCAACTGGCCCGTCGCAATCTCGGATTGTCATGCGCGCTTGGGGGCACCGGGCTGTGTATAGACATGACCTTGCTGCAAGAACTGGGGTGGGATGCTACCGGTTTGGCCGAGGATACCGAGTTCGGCGCAAAATGCGTGGGTCTCGGCATCTACCCAGAGTGGGCGCATGAGGCCCGTATCTACGACGAGAAGCCGGTGACTTTGCGCGCCTCGATGCGTCAACGGCTGCGCTGGATGCAGGGCCATTTTGCCTGTGCGGAAACGTACGCCAGCCGTCTGATTGTGGACAGTGTACGTGAGCGCAATCTGGCCAAACTCGATGCCGCAGTCTACCTGTTCCAACCCGCCAGCTTTCTGGTCATCTTTTTAACCGGCTTCATGCTCTACTGGCAGGTAACGGCGCCTTCGACTGCACTGTTCGCCAGTGTGGCGCACTTATTACCCACCTGGTTTTGGATCTTGGTCAATCTGTTCGTCGTCATTCAGATGCCGCTTGCCATGATACTCGAGCGGGTCAACTGGCGCGGATTTCTGGGATTACCCCTGTTTCCCTTCTTCATGATGACCTGGTTTCCAGTGACACTCATCGCATTGTTCACGAGGCACAACAAAACCTGGGCGCACACCAAACACTCGCGTGCCCTGTCTTTACATCAAGTGCGCAGCAAACCGTGATGCCGTATGTGGCGGCATTAGCCGCTGGCTGTCGCCATCAGATGTTGACGGCCGTGAACAACTTGCCAAAACACAAAAATGCGATGCCTACGAATCCTGAAGAGAGTCCGAGAGAGGAGGTATGTATCTGCACATGATCGCGCAAACGAGGGAGCAACGCTTGATCGATACCTTTCCGTATAGCCCCTAAAAAGTGCGAACTGCTATTGACTAAATTCCCGCCGAGAATGATGCGGTCCACGTTGAGCACATTGATTTGGTTACCCAAGGCGACCCCGACGGCACCGCCCGCCTTGTCAACCACGGATTGCGCCAGTGTATCGCCCGCCTGGGCACGCGTCACCACATCTCGCGCATCATAGACCTCCGCCACAGCCACGTCTGAAACATTTCTCATATACTGCGCCTGCTTCTGGTACTCTAGGGCAATCGCCTTCCCAGACGCGAGTGTCTCCAGGCACCCCCGCTTGCCGCAAAGACAGGCCGAACCATCGGGATCCACCATCACGTGCCCTAACTCGCCTGCCAAGCCTTGGCTACCGGAGAACAAGTGCCCATCTAGAATCAATCCGCAGCCAATGCCGAGGCCGATAGACACATACATCATGTTGCGAATCCCTTCACTCTGCCCATACAAATACTCACCATAGGCTGCGGCATTGACATCGTGCTCCACTACCGTTTTTACACCGAAGGTTTGTTCAAGGCGCTCTGCCAAGTGCAGTTCGTACCATCCGAGATTATCCGCCTCGACGATAACACCCGTCTCTGCATCGAGGAGCCCCGGTGCTGCCACGCCGATGCCGAGAATATTCAGTGCCAATGCCGAGCACTGCTCTACCACACTTTGAATCGATTGAACGACCACCTGATATAGCAATTCGCCAGTGTCACGCATTTCAAAGTGCCATTCTTCCAATACCGCAAACGTGAGATCGAGAACACCAATCGCCATCTGCGTGCCCACTAAATCCACGCAAATGAAACACCCGCCCTCTGGATTGACCTCAAGCAACACGCGACGTCGACCGCCACTGGATGCGATCGTTCCAGTGGAACGAATTAACCGCTGGTCCCTAAGTTCCCCTGTAATGACAGAGACTGTACTCGGGGCTAGGTTTGTTCGCTGTACGATGTCGGTTTGGGACAGCGGTCCGAGGGTCTGTATCGTCCGAAAAATGATACCCAGATTCAACTCACGTAGGCCCACAGGATTCATTCCGACTAGCACACTGTCATCCCCTCTCGCAGTTCGTGCTGTACGCTACGAAGCCCTCTGGAAATTCCAGTCGCCGGCCATGTCATCCGCAAGTGGACAACGTGGCCGGCGACTGAAATAGGGGCGCTGACTGCCTACTGGATGTTCAAATTCTGCATTTGGTAAAAGTTGCTCCACGCCCACATGTCCACTTGCGCGCCATGTAGCCAAGGCTTCTCCAAGTAGAAGACCTTCGTGTAGTAGAGCGGCACCACATAGCCCTCATTCATCAGTGTGTTCGTAATGTCCGCAGCCAAACGTATCCCTTGCTGAGGATTGGCCGCCTCCGACTCCGTATTCCACATGTTGATCAAATAAACATCTTTCGACTGATGCTTATCTTCGTAAACCTGACCTTGGAGCCCGACGTTGGCACTCCCATCCGCCCCGCTATAGTTACCGGCAAACTCCCATGCACTCACCCAAGCAGCGTGCTTGGCAGTCGGCGTCGTCGCAGCCTTCCACGCTGCCACGTAGGCATTCCACTGTTGCTGATCCGTCTGAGATCCGGGCTGCGTGAGCAAGCTTCTGTAGGCCGCAGGTTGTTTTGCCAACCAGCTGTTGAGATACGCGATGTCCGATTCTACAGAGCGTTGGATCGGTGCCATCTCTGCGAAGGTCAATCCTTCCTTCGGATTGGCAGGATTGCCCCAAAGAGCGACCTCCGTAGGGTCATAAGTGGGAGTATACCAGTTATCATATGCATGCATGCGATACGACTGTGGTCCCAACGTGCCTGGTTCAGTGAGATACGTGTCCGATTGCAGCTCCAGCGTACTTGGATCCGCCCAATCAGCGCCACCAGAGCCGATGTTATACCCCGGTTTGATGCCGTGCACAATGCCGTCCCACGTGACTTCGGTATACAGAGTGGTAGCTAACGGCTCAATTTGGAAATTGATATTTAACGTCTGTTTCAATTCCTCTTGGATCGCCTCGGCAGTCGATACTGACTGGGCGTTGACAGCCTGCGTTTGCGAGTACAGATAGAGCGTCGGAATGCCCTTGCCATCAGGGTACCCAGCCTTCGCTAAAAGCTTTTGCGCCTGTACCACGTTGTAGGGCAACGAATGCTCATAGGGAGACGTAGGCCACCCCGGATATCCCATGGTCGTCGCCGGCCCCACCATACCGTCCATCACATTGTTAACGATCGGCGCTCTGTCGATGGCCATCGCAATCGCCTGACGCACCAGTACATTGTCAAGTGGCGAAGCAAATGGAGACTTGTCCCATTCCAAGTACGTCACTGAAGCCTCTGGGGAAGAATGTAACTGTGCCTTGAGTTGTGGGTGGGTCATAATGTATTGATAATCAGAGGTCGACGTAACGGGGGCCACATCGAATTTATTTGACATGTAGTCCTCGACAGGCACAGTAGAATCGGGGACAATGGTGATATTTTGAACATTGCCGACACTACCAACGTAATCATGGTTACGCGTCAGCGTGATGTCCCCGTTCGGGATAAACGACTTGACCACATAGGGGCCATCGCCGACGAAATACTGGGGCATAAACCAATCACTCGGATGCGCCTCCACGTCAGGTGGATACAATGGCATAGAGCCTGCGATAGGCAGTTCTCCAATGATATTATGCGGAGCCGAGAGCGTCACTTGCAATTCATATGGGTTGACAACCTTGAGGCCCACCTGACTCGCCTTGCATCCGCCAGCCTTGTACGTCCACGCATTCTCCACATACTGCATCACACCGGCCCAAAGCGCCGCTGTGGAATCCTGAGGAGACGCCATTCGCATCCAAGCGTAATAAAAATCCTCAGCGGTTACAGGTTGTCCGTTGGACCACTTGGCATCGTGGCGAAGATAGAAGGTCCACACGCGCCCCCCGTCCGTGACGGTCCAGTGTGAAGCAATCGCTGGCACAGCCTGGTTTTGCTTGTTATAGCCAGCCAATCCTTCAAAGAGACTTCCTTGATCCAACAGTAGCCCAGCACCCCACTGGGATGGATCAATACTGGAAATCGGTGGTTCAGGTATGATCACGTTGGTAGTGGTTGAAACGGTGGGTGATGAAGCCGCCTGAACAACAGTTGGGGCCGCACCGGCAAAGATCAGCGTCATCGTGGTGGCTCCTGCCACCAACAGTCCGGCGCGTTTGCGTCCTCTGGTTTTCAACAATCAAATCTTCCCCCTTATTTCTATTTTTTCGACTAAAGAATTAACGCCCTTACGCGCCAGAGTATATCTCGCAATCAACCAAAATGCAAGCGCTTTATTACCCAAAATACATAGTTTTAACCAATGCCAACGACTAACAATACTAGTGTTCTGCCAGTGTGCAGATGCTGCGCGGCTACTATTTTCTGTTCGCGAACTATCGGCACTCGCCAAGATCCCTCTAGATCTACGTTCTGTTTTGTTAGAACCTGTTAAAATATCTAGACGCATCTTGAAAGCCATGGTAATATATTCTTTGAAACTACTGACAAATCCAAAATGTTTGGAGGTGCCTTTTACAAGGGCCTGCATCCGGAGTAACCCAACGCGCCCCAGTGAACGAGGTCAATTCTTACGTATCCCAATTTGAAGGAAATGAGGAATTGAATTTTGAAGAAGCCATACTTAGCGGTCATCGCCCTCACGGCCACCGCATCCTTGTTTGGATTCGGCGTCATACCTCAGGCAACTGCGCATGCACAGACTTTGCAACTCCCACATGTTGATGTGACTGTTCCAATAAACGTCTTGAATACGAGCACTAATCTAGGCCCAGTAAATCCTTCTCAAACGTACACCTTCGGCGTGGTTTTACCATCCAGAAACGCTTCCGGATTAGCGACATTTGTAAAATCAGTAAGTCAAAAAGGCAATGCATTATATCACCAGTTTCTTACAAAATCCCAACTTCAGTCGCAATTTGGACCGGACCAAAATACGCTGTCTCAAATTCAGCAAACATTAACCGCGGCAGGGTTTAAGACTAGTCTCTCGGGTCAGACCCCACAGTGACGGGTACAGTGGGCCAAGTGAACACCTTATTTGGGACCCACCTGACCACCTACGCTAATGGCAGCAACGGAAAATTCATTTCACCAAACAGCGCAATTACCATCCCGACTTGGCTGCAAACCGCTGTAGGCATCACCGGCATGGTGCGGTTCACTCCTCATCCAGATGTCGCTGTGTCTAAACTGAGCATGCAGTATGCGTCACCAGCCCAAATGGCCCCGACTCCAGCAGGCGCAACATCGACAGCAGCGAGTGGCCC
>JAPNUP010000156.1 GCA_026627345.1 Bacillota bacterium
AAGCGCCCAGTTATACGCCCAACGTGCCGTACCTGCGAATTGCGACAACAGTGAGCGTTGCTGGTTGTTCGGCGCGAGTTCGACTTTGAATGTCTTAATCATCCGAAGCCAACTCCCTTGATCATCTTGCGCGCTTTATTCGCTCGTTTGCCTTAAAGTTCACTTCAAACGGCTCTACTTGTGCCATCAGATAAGTCTTTACATTTTCAATTTGTCGTTCTAAGTCGTCTTTTTGCTTCGCGCTAGAGACACGACAATAGCCAATGACTACACAAGGCGCTTGGCGTATTCCGAGCACTTGATGTAATTGTTCGCCAGAATAGTACCGATAGCCATTCATCCCCTTGTGATGAGGTATGAGAGCACCGCGCTTTTCCCACTTACGCAAAGTCTGCAGCGTTTTGTGTGCCAGTTTTGAAAATTCGTGAATCGTGTAATATTTCATCGTTTCATCACCCGATAACATGCTATCAGGTTTTTTCAACTAAGATAAACTTTCTAAATGTCGTCACGTGCCCCCTTTTGGATCCTGCACACCACCTCCTACATAGGTCCGTCTTAGGCGAGTACGACTTCGCGACCTGTACGCGCAGACTCGTAGATCGCGAGAATGATATCCACTGCTTTGCGTGCTTCACGCCCTGGCACCAGTGGCTCGCGATCTTCCAAAATCGCGCGGGCCATATCTTCCACAAAGCGGTAGTGACCGACCGAGTGAATGCCCGCGATCTGCTCCGGTTCTCCTCTTTCTGCCTCCGTCACATCGCCGACGTCGCGGACCTGCCACTGCTGCAGCCCTTGATCATCGAAGACAATCGTGCCGCGCTCGCCATGCAACTCGAAGCGGGTGCTGCGCTCTGGGTAGACCGTCGTCGCACCTTCGATCACGCCAAAGGCGCCACTGTGAAACTCGACAACTGCGACCGCAGTGTCTTCCACCTCGATGTTGCGCGCGAGTGCCGCCGCGCGCGCATAGACTTTGCGAATCCCTCCCCCTAGCCACTGAATCATATCGACGCCGTGCACACCTTGATTCATCAGCGCGCCGCCGCCATCCATCGCATAAGTGCCGCGCCACCCTGCGCTGTCGTAGTAGGCTTGCCCGCGGTAGTACTTCAAGTACGCGTCGCACAAGACGAGCGGCCCAAGAACGCCTGCATCGATCGCAGACTTGATCCGCTGTGTGAGCGCAAGGCCTCTTCGCTGATACACAGCGCCTAGCTTGATCTGTCCTTTGTCTGCGGCAGCGATCATCGCAGTCAAAGTCTCGGCCCGAATCTCCAGCGGTTTCTCACACAAGACGTGGCGCCCCGCCTGCGCCGCAGCGATGGCGACCTCTCCGTGCAGGCCAGACGGCGTACACACGGAGACTGCATCGACCAACCCGCTTTGCAGTAACTCCCGGTAATCCGTAAAGGTGTGCTTGACACCATGCTCTGCGGCGAATTCCGTCGCTCGGCCCGCTTGCACATCCGATACAGCAACCAGTTCTGTATATGGACACGCTGCCATGGACTCTGCATGGAGCGGAGACACCGTGCCACATCCGACAATGCCAAACCGGACTTTCTCTTTAGATAGACTCAACCGTCACGCCTCCTGTACTGTGAATGTCTTGAGCTTTTCTTGGTCCATCTCACAACCGACGCCCGGATGATCACCAAGCGTAACCACGCCTGCCTGAATGTCTGGCCCGTAACGAATCGGGTCATCAGCCAAAAAGAACGGTCCATTCAAATCCACCGGCGAACGGATCTCCAGGTAGTCAAATAAGTGGGCGCTCGCAGCGAGACCCAAGCGAGACTCGGTGAGGCCTCCCCCGAGCAAGCCGAGATTGGCTTCTTTGGCGATTTCGCCACACAGTCGTGCAGGCTGCAAACCGCCCATCTTCGTCAGCTTGATCACTGCATAGTCACACGCCTCAAGGCGGATGGCTTCTAGCAGATCGCGCGCGGACCAGATCCCTTCATCCAGCGCTATCGGCACTTGTACCTTGCGCCGCAAGGCTGCTGTGTCGGCCAAACAAGCGGCAGGCAAAGGTTGCTCGAACACATCTGCGCCGAGTCGCGCCAGATGCCGCGCGACTTGCAAGGCCTGCGGCAGGTTGTAGCCTTGATTCGCATCGACGCGAAAGAACAGCGAAGGGGCCTCGGCTCGCACAGCCTCCAACAGTTCTTGGTCGCGATCCGGATCGAGTCCGATCTTCACATCCACGCCGCGATAGCCTTGTGCCACCGCGTCGCGCGCCTTAGCAGCCGCGACATCTGGTTCCTGCGTGCTAATGAGATAGCTCATATGCACTTGTCTGGCACGCGAGCCACCCCAAAGTTCGCCGATCGACACCCGGCGCTGACGCCCTAGAAGATCATGCAACGCTGTGTCGACAGCCGCTTTGGCGATCGGCTGCCCAAGTGTCGGGCCAGACGCGATCTCGCGATGAATCGCACCCCAGAGACTGCGCAGGTCGTTCGCCTCTTGCCCAAGCAGCACCGGAGCGACGTAGCGCCTGAGCGTCGTCACCACCGACTCCTGGGTCTCGTCGCTCCAGCGCGGACTCGGGCGAGCTTCTCCCCATCCGATGCCACCGTCCGCATCTGTTAGCCGAACATAGACATGAGGAGCGCCCTCAGAACGAGATCCGACCACGCCACCTGCGATGCGAAACATCTGTTTCATCGGAAGCCGCACCGCGAATGTGTCCACTGCCGTGATCTTGGCCACTTCATCACCCCCTTTTTCTGTCTTGGACGCTCGGCATAGCTGTCGTCAATGCAGCCAATCATCGAGGTGATCCCGTACGAAATCGTCGTCCAACAGATGCGGGTACGCAAGCAAGACGCGATCGATCTCGGCGTGCTGCGAAGGAGACAAGCATTCATTCGGATCGAGACATCTGGGGGAAGCCAGTAAACCTTGCCGCACCAGCACTTCGTGGATCCCTGGTATACAGCCGCGAAAGCTGTTAGCCGCGTCAAACAGTGCTGCATTCAGGTCGGTCCACTCATGCGCCAGCGTCATCCACTCGGCAGGAATATCCCGCTCACCTGAGGCAAGCCAGATTTGCATCGCTTGCAAAAAATCCACTGCCCGTCTCGTTCCTACAGCGCACTGTCCAAGCAAGGCGCCCACCATGCGCTTCGTGACGACAGATCCGCGAGCCGCAAAGCGATACTCAGAGAAAAGATCGAGGACAATATGATCGTCATTCCCTGTATAAAGCGCAATGTCATCACAGCGATCAGACTCACACACCGCCCGCACGACAGACAGGGTCTCGTAGCGGTTAAAAGGCGCGATCTTGATCGCCACCACCCCTTCGACATCGGCCAGCGCGCGCCAAAATGCGTAGCCAAGTGGACGTCCACCAACAGATGGCTGCAGATAAAACGCCATGACAGGTAACACTTGAGTCAGTTCCTGGATATGTGCGAGTAGCTGCGCATCTGACCAGTCACCAAGCCCAGCTAAACTGACCAGCGCCAGATCATACCCGAGCTGCGCTGCCCACTGCGCTTCTCGCAGCGCTTGCACTGTGTCCCCGACTACCCCTGCGATCTTTAGGCAGTGGTCCTGCGCTCCTACTTCTCGCACAACATCCGCGGCCGCTTCGAGAACGGGCCGGTAGAGGCCGATCTGCGGATTCCGGATCGCAAACTGGGTCGTGTGCACAGCGACTGCCATGCCACCTGCACCGGAGGCAAGGTAGTATCGCGTCAATGCACGCTGATGTCGCTCATCGAAGCGCCCGTGTGGATCCAGCGCCAGCGGATGTGCCGGTATCACCACGCCTTGTTGTAGACGTTCACGTTTTGCAGCAGCTAGGGTAGTCAAGTCAGAACCTCCCTTCACGCTCTTCAAAGCGTGTCGGTTTCCCGTAACTGGGCCTGTCTGCGCTCACCCAGTCGGCTGTCCAATCGATCATCTGTTCCAGCGTCACTGTCGGATAGCCGAATAGTCCGAAAGCTCGCCCGGCGTTGCTCAACAGCGCGGTGCCTGATTCTTCTCCTGTAAAGGCGACCTGCCGTCCCATTCTTTGCGCGAAGGCGGCGGCGAGCGCACGTATCGAGATCGTCTCGGGCCCCGTGACATTGAGCGTCTGAGGCGGTGTCGAGCAGTGCAACAGGGAACGTAGAGCCATCGCGTTGGCATCGCCTTGCCAGATCACATTGACGTGTCCCATGCGCAGATCGATCGCGCGATTCTCGTAAACAGCGCGCGCCACTTCGTGGAGGACGCCGTAGCGCATGTCGATGGCATAGTTGAGTCGATACAAAAGCACAGGCGTTCCCTGCTCTAATGAAGCGTGTGTGAAGATGCGTTCGCGTCCGAGGCAAGACTGTGCATAGTCGCCGATCGGCGCCACAGGGGTCTGCTCCGTCGCGCCACCCGAGGCGACGGGTACAAAGGGGTAGACGTTGCCAGTGGAGAACACGACCGTACGTGCCTGGGCAAAGCGCCGGGTGACCAATCCCGGCAAGAACGTGTTGACCGCCCAAGTCCGAGGTTCTTGGCCAACCGTTCCAAATTTGTGACCAACCATATAGATGAGATTCGCGGCATCCGGTAGGCCTGCAAGCGCGCGTTCATCCATGATGTCAGCGGCAATCGTCTCAACGCCAGCTTGAACAAGTGCCTGTTGCAAGCCGCTGTTCGTGTAGCGAGCGACCGCAATCACCCGCTTCTTTAAGCCTGCGACGACGATCGCACGCTGGGCCAACAGTGCCAGACTCGGCCCCATCTTGCCACCTGCGCCGAGAATCAAGATATCTCCAGTTAGGCGCGACAGGTCGTCGATCAACGCTTGCGACGGTGTCGCCAACACTCGCTCCAGTTCCTCGACTGATCGCATCCCTCACACCTCTTTTAGCGGCAAACGCTGTCCCAGATCCGCCTAGTCTGTTTCATGCCTTCTAGTGAACCAAACTCACAATCTTCCAAGCCTTCGAATTCCACAGAGAGGTCACCGTCATAGCCGCCTTGCGCCACGGCCCGTAGCAGATCTTCCATGCGCAAATCACCCGCGCCGATGATCGCGCCGCGCAGATGGCAGCCACCCACCGATGTAAACCATCCTTGTCCAGGACTCTGTGCCTGATGCCTTAGATACAGGTCTTTGACATGGACCATCGAGACGTACGGCATACACTTTTTCACGGCCGCCACGGGATCCTCATCGACACAGCAGAAGTTTCCGACATCGAGCGTGATCCGATAGTTATCGCGGTTCACGGCCTGCACGAGTCGCAATACGCGGTCGCTGTGCTGTACAAAGAACCCGTGATTCTCGACGCTCATCACGATCCCAGTGGAAGCCGCATAATCGGCAATCCGCTGACACGCCTCCGCCATGCGAGGCAATTCCTGCTCAAAACGCGCGATCCCTGACTGCTCAGGCGACAGCCATGCGACATCGTGGCGCATCCGCGTCACACCGAGTACAGTCGCCAGATCGACCACCCGCTTCACTCGCTCCACTTCTGCCTCATACGCTGCGCTGGTTTCCGTGAGAAAGTTGGCGCCGACGACAAGACTAGAAACGGCGATCCCTGCATCCTCGGCGCGCTTACGAAACTGCGTCGCGAATTCTGCTGTCAAATCAAAGCCGATCGGCGCCACTTCCACATGTTCGCCGCCATTTCTCGCGATCCAATCTATCCCTGAAAGCGGTGTCATCGACCCGCTCTTAAAAGCTTTCAGAAGGCTATACGTACTCAATCCAATTCTCAAGGCTGCCAACTCCCGTAGGTGGAATCGTTCTTTTATACTTAATTCTCCGTTCGGAGGATTATTCCTTTTTGCTAGACCAATAAAAGAAAAAATATTTTTATGCCTTTGCGGTCTACGTCGTGCAGGCGTTTACCCCCGTGGGTGGTTGGCGATACTGACATGCACAGGAGATGAGGCATCTTGAATCGTAACCCCTGGACGCTGCGCCACAAACCTTTGCGCATGGCGCAAACGCGCAGCTTGCGTTCACCTGTACCTTTTAGTCGGCCCGTACTGATCACCTTGGCCATTTGTGTCGGTGTCACCGCGGCCGCCGGCGGCTATACCTATCTGCGCTATGCGCCTTTACCGCGTGGCGCGATTATCGACCCGTCGCGCGTGACGGCTGCCAATGGACAAGTTCTCGGCGATCTCATCGCATCTGGCGTCACGCGCCAGGAGGTCAGTCTGTCGCAAGTGCCTATCTATCTACAAGAAGCCACGGTCGCTGTAGAGGACACCGCTTTTTATCGGCATAACGGTCTGAACCTACGCGGCATCCTGCGCGCCTTGCTCGCTGATATCGGCGCAGGGCATGTCGTGCAAGGCGGCTCCACGATCACACAGCAACTGGCTAAAAACCTCTTTCTATCGAGTGATCGCACCATCTGGCGCAAGTTGCGCGAAGCGGTGTACGCCTTGCAGTTGGAGTTGCACTACTCTAAACGGCAAATTCTCACGGATTATCTCAACGTCATCTACTATGGGGACGGTGCCACAGGCATCGGAACAGCAGCGGAGTACTATTTCGGCAAGCCTGTCAGTCAGCTCAACTTAGCGGAGTCTGCCCTGTTAGCCGGACTGCCGAAAGGACCCTCTCTTTACAATCCGCTTACGCATGAGGCACTCGCCAAAGAGCGCCAACGCGCGGTCTTACAGTCGATGGTACGGGCGGGTTTTATTACGCAGCAGGCAGCCCATGGCGCTTTTATCGAACCGCTGCACTTTGCGCGACACGCTGCGTCAGAGTCGCTCGCCCCTTACTTCACAGAGGCGGTGGCCGGGGACGCCAGAAGCCAGTTTCACCTCACGCGCGAGGATTTGTACCGCGGGGGCATGTCGATTCACACTACCTTGGATCCCACGCTGCAGCGGGCACTCGATCAAGCGATTCACAAGTACATACCGGCTGCAAGCGGACTTGAAGCGGCCGCTGTCGTCATGGACCCGCAAAACGGCAATATCCTGGCTTATAGCGGCGGGGTCAACTTCGCCAAGAGTCCATATGACCGGGTCAATGCCATGCGCCAGCCTGGTTCAACATTCAAGCCGTTCGTCTACGCTACCGCACTCGATCACGGTTGGACGGCTGCGCGGCTTTTGATGAGCGCGCCGAAAACGTTCCATTACGACCAACACAGCGTCTATGCGGTGCACAACTTTGCCGACCTTTACCCGTACGCGCCGATCGACCTGCGCCAAGCGATTGCGCACTCAGACAACGTATATGCCGTCAGCGTCAATATGGCCGTCGGGCCAAAGCGCGTCATCGACACGGCGCGGCTGTTTGGACTTCCGGACGATATGGAACCGTATCCATCGCTGGCGCTCGGCGTGTTTCCGGTCTCGCCGCTTGAACTGGCGCGCGCATACAGTGTGTTTGCGAACGGAGGATATCTGGTTAAGCCGCGCATGATCACGTCGGTGCTCGACCAAAGCGGGCAAACCTTGTATGCCACAGAACCATCGCGATTGCTCGTGGAGTCGCCCGCCACCGCTTACATCCTGACGACGATGATGGAAAGCGTCATGAAACCGGGTGGAACGGCTTATCGCATCGCTCATCTGATCCCCGGGGTCGTCGCTGCCAAGACTGGTACCACCGACACCGATGCCTGGATCGCAGGCTACACGCCGAGCACCGTGTGCGTCGTCTGGGTGGGTTATGACCATATGCGCGATCTGAGCACCGCACAGACACACGTTGCCGCACCGATCTTTGCGTCGGTGATGCGCGCAGCCTTTAAGCAACGCGCACAAGGTACATTCACCGCACCGCCAGGTGTCAAGTTGGCATGGATCGATCCGAGTACAGGACAACTCGCCACCAGCGCGTGCCCAGTGCGCGAGCAAGATGCCTTCGCATCCGGTTCAGAGCCGACTGTCACATGCATGACCCATCCAGCGCCTAGCGAATCCTTGACGGATAAAGCCGTGAACGCTTTTCGTGCGTTGTGGTCGTTTATTAGCCGGGCGAATCCCTAAAAAGTGATGCAGGGCGCATTTATCGTTACTGAGGCGAGCGATTTCGTATGCTACAATAAGAGAAAACATGTGGGAGTGTAAGAGACATGACGTTGCCTCTATCTAGGCGAGCGCAAGGCATTGCGCCGTCGCCGACGCTATCCATCGATGCTAAGACCAAGGCACTGATTGCAACAGGCATCGACGTGGTCAACTTAAGTGTAGGCGAACCTGATTTTCGCACACCCGATCAAGCCTCCTTGGCTGGGATCGCGGCGATCACGGCGAACTTTACCAAGTACACAGATGCGTCAGGCATCGTGGAGTTGCGCCGCGCTATTGCTGAAAAGCTGCTCACCGATAACGGTCTGACCTACAAGCCGGAGGAAATCATCGTCTCTACGGGGGCCAAGCAATCTCTGTACAATATCTTTGTCACCATCCTCAACCCAGGCGATGAGGTGCTTCTTCCTACACCGTACTGGGTGAGCTATCCAGAACAGATTCGACTTTGCGACGGTGTGCCGGTAGACTTGCCTACGACGGAAAGCACTGGCTTTAAAATTACGCCTCAGCAGTTGGAAGCGGCCATTACGCCGAAGACAAAGGCGCTTTTGATTAACAGCCCGAGTAATCCGACCGGTGCCATGTACACGCCGCAAGAAATGCAGGCGCTTGCACAAGTGCTGGAGAATCACGAGATCTATATCATTAGTGACGAGATTTATGAGCGCCTCACGTATGGATGTGAGCACTATAGCATTGCACGTTGCAGTGAGACGCTGCGCGCGCGCACTTTTGTTGTCAACGGCTTTTCGAAGACGTTCGCCATGACCGGCTGGCGAGTCGGATACGTCGCAGCTGCACAGCCACTCGTCAAAGCGATGAGTAGCTTTCAGTCGCACACGACATCGAATCCCTCGTCGATCTCGCAAAAAGCGGCGCTAGGCGCGCTCGGTACTTTTGACCCGCGCACAGTCGAAGAGTTTCGCGCTAGGCGAGATTACGTGGTCGGGCAGTTGGCGGAGATTCCAGGCATCACCTGCAGCAACCCGGAAGGCGCCTTCTATGTCTTCCCGAACATTAGCCATTACCTCGGCCAAACCTATACCAGTGACGATAAAAAGCGCACCCGCATCGAGTCTGTCGATCAGCTGTGTGAACTGCTTTTGACAGAGTCACACGTGTCGGCCGTGCCAGGTACAGGTTTTGGTGCTCCGCGCAACATGCGGCTCTCCTATGCCACTTCAATGACACAACTGCACAAAGGCATGGAACGGATGCGCGCTTTCTTTACCCATTTTTCTTCCTAGAAGTCACTGCCATGCGTTGGGCTGCGCGAAGACTGCGCAGCCCATTTTTTGTATACGCTGTATGACATTCGCCGCACACACGGTTGACCGACTGGCATAAGATACAGGAGAAATGCGTTGCCAAAGGGAGTGATCGCATGGCTTCGCCGTCTAATCGCGCGCAAGAGACGCGCGAGCACCGCCTCTCTCGTCTGCACAACAAGTTGCGTCAACTCGATCAGAGCGCGCCGAACTTTAAACGCGAACGCGATTTGCTGAGCCGAGAGATCCAATTGGTCGCTGGAGAACGCACCGGCGTACGCGGACCTTCACGTGCCGCAGGTCCTTCCAATCGCGCGACGGCCACCACGACTGCGCGCAAGTCAGGCACGAGTGCGGCGAAACGAACGTCTGGAACGGCCACGGGCGCCGGAACGCGCAAGAAAGGGACTGCGCGCGCCAAAGGCAAAGGGCTCTCTACAGAGGCGCTCGGTGGTCTAGGGAAGGCACTCTCCCCGAAAAACATCGAGGAATCGCTCGGAAGTATCGTATCGCTACGCAGCTTTTGCAAGCAGTGTATGAAGTACGTCCAACAGGCGGACACGCTTTTGGATACCTTGTTTGTCACAGGCAATTCGCTCAAAGAGTCGGGCGTCCTCAGTAAATTGGCGGAATCCAAGGGTAAAAACCTCAACACAAGCGACTTCACCAATATATTGATGGCCCTGATGAACTCGCCGATGGGCAATAACATTTTCAAGAAACTCGGTAGCGGCGATGGAGAAGCAGCGTCAGATGGGTCGGCCGAATCTACCGTGACGCCAGCCGCCTCTCAAGCAGCCACCGCTTCTGCTATCGTGACCCGCCCGGCGAGGGTGCCAAGCGCTGTACAGCAACCCGGCAGACCACTGCCGCCTGGAGTCGGCCATCCGCCTTTATAACGGATGGCCTCAAGAAAAAGGCGCCCTGCAATGGGCGCCTTTTTCTTGAGGCCATTCACTTGACGAACTTCTTGATCTCCTTGATCGTCTTGTCGTCCACATTGGCATATTTCTTGGCAATGTCTTCGACCGACACGTTGGGGCCTTTGTCGCCAGCGTTTTTGGTCACATCTTTATAAGCATTCATGAAGGCATCCATGCGTCTTGGATCCACTTTGATGCCGATATCTTGCGCAATGTTTTGGGTCAGTTCGCGCACCGCATTCGGATCTTTCCATTCCCCTGATTTCATTTCCTTCACGCGTTTGAGCGCGTCGAATAAGCTTCCCTTATCCATTTTCTTCATGTTTTCTTTCAACGTGTCGAACGATCCTCCAGCTGCAACAGGCGCTGCAGGGCTGGCAGGTGCTGCGGCCGCGGGTTTGCGCGCTTTCATAGTGCCCCCCGCAGGTTTACCTGGCCTCGCTGAACGTGTCATCTTCTTCTTTTGCACGGCTTGCCCCTCCTTTATGAATAACGGCGCAGTCGATCGCGCCCAGGTAGCGGGAGTCCCGTAGGGGTTCACCCGTCTGCATCCCTACACTATATGGTCAGCACACGCTTTTGGTGTAAGACAAGTGCCCTGCCTTCGGCTTTGTCCGACGCATAGCATAAGGAGAGTTGATGCGAAAGAGGGGTATGTGAGCCATGAAACATCTCACTGTATACGGCGACTCCATCGCCGCCGGGTACGGTGCTCGTCCGGGGCGTGGCTTTGTGCCTGATCTCGCGCGAATACTGGCCGTTCGCACGCGAACGCGCGCACCTTACCTGAATTTTGGCGTTCCCGGAATGACATCGTATGCACTAGCGAGTGCACTTGTGTACAACGATGCCTGGTGTGAGGGGTTAATCGGTTGCAACAGCGTTTGCGTACTCATAGGCGGGGACGATCTCATCGACAATCTGCCCCGACTATTGAGCCGCAATCGACGCGGGATAGCCCAGACAGCAAAAGCGAGTGCTCTGGCCTATGGCGCGGTGCTCGCTCGCATTCGTGCACGCACTCGTGCGCCACTGGCTGTAGGAACACTGTATAATCCGTATCCGGCCACCGCACTTGCAGAGGAAGCTATAGCTGCCTACAACGAGGCCGTGATCATACCAGTCGCGCGCGCTGCAGGCGCCTCGATCGCACCGATTCACGAAGCCTTTGCAGGCAGGCAGGCGGCCTTGATCGACGGCTTCTCCACTGGTGTGGCGGGTCAGCCCGGTCGCTGCGGTATCGCTTTTCCTATCCATCCAAACGCGCAAGGACACGCCGTCATCGCAGAGACGTTCGCGCCGCTTGTGCGTTAAAGACTGGATTCGGTAGCCGCAGATAAGCAAGCGGCTACCCTTTTCTACAAGAGGTGCAACAACAGCCACAGCGTCAACGCCGCCATCACTGCGACGATGGTCCATGCCCGCCACTTCGTCAGCCTGCTGTTGCGGTACATCCCCATGAGCGGCTCGGAAGAAGTCAGACGCGTCATCAACACGAGAAGAGGGACCATCAGCACACCTGCAATCACCTGTGTCAGCACCGCCAGGAAAGTGAGCGGCAGTTGTGGCAATAACACGAGCAACGCTGCGAGTACAAGTCCGCCAATGTACAGCCCGTAAAACTTCGGGGCTTGACGAAAGTGATCATCGAGACTCTTGGCCCAGCCAAAGACGCCTGCAAATGTCCACGAGGTGGACAACGAAATGGTGATAGAAGCGAGAAATCCTGCATTGAACAAGCCTAGAGCAAATAAATCGCGCACCCACGCCCCATTTTGCACCAGATAGCCATGAAGCATCGCCACTGGCGCAGACAGAACCGCTGGATGATGGACACTGTAGAGGTGCAATGCGGCGCCGCAGACAATGATGGAAGCGGCGATCACCACTTGCACGACGCTACCGAGCGCTGTATCCATGCGTCCATAGCGCAGATCCGTGTGGGTCATGCCTTTGTCGATCACCGCACTGCCTTGAAAGAAAATCATCCACGGCGCCACGGCGTTGCCCACTGTGGCAATCGCGTAGAACAAAAACAGATTACTTTGATTGCGGATGATCTGGAGGCTTGAAAAAGTGTGAGCCATCGCAGCGCCATCTGGATGCGCAAGCCACGCGACAGCGACAAATACAACGTTGAGCACGCCAACTAGGAGGGCGAGGCGCTCTTTTGTCCAGTATTTGCCCACCAGTGCAAACACACCAACGAGTACGAGACTGATGAGGTCAGCAGTCATAAACGGAATCCCCAGCACCGAAAGCCCGATGCTCATGCCGATAAATTCGGTCATCAGCGTTAACAGGTTCTCTGCGAGTAGGGAGAGCAAAGAAAAATAACCCCAGAAACGCCCGAAACGTTCGATGACCAGCACAGGAAATGGCCGCTGGCTTACGAGGCCAAGGCGCATGGTCATCTCCTGAATGGTGTAAGTCACCGGGGCCAAGAGTAAAAGAATGGGCAAAAATAAAAACCACCCGAACTGGATGCCAGTCGCCGCATAGCTGACCACGCCTCCTGCATCATTGTCGCCGATCATGGCGAGCAGGCCTGGCCCCATCAGAAGCAAAAAGAGAGGTAGCACACGTTTTTTCACTCCGACTGGTGTCGGATGAGGGCGCTCACTGTGCAAATCCTTGGCAACGTCTGAAGGTAACATGTCTTTAGGACGAATGGTCGGCACGAAGATCCCTCCTGCTGTCGTTTAAGCCTACTCTCGACAGCCGGGATTCGTGCCTGCCCACCCCTCGTTCCGTTCATTTTGCAACAGTAAATCGCTGTATATCTCTGGGTTAGCTATTGCAGTCCATACAAAGGTTCAAATTTTTGTGTGAGATAGCTGAGCAGATCATCTACTTTCAAGTCGCTGCCCGTTACCGCACGGACGATCTCCTGCGGCGTTTTCTGTCTCCCGTGGCGGTGGATCTGATCACGCAGCCATGCGCGAATCTCCGTGAACTGTCCTTGCCGAATCGCCTGCGTGAAGTCCGGCATAGACTGAATCAAGGCAGTGGTGAACTGTGCGCTGTATAGATTACCGAGTGTGTAACTCGGGAAGTAGCCGATCAGGCCAGCAGACCAGTGTACGTCTTGCAAGACACCGTCGCGATCGGTCGCCAGTTCAAGGCCAAGATCCTCTTTCGCTTTGGCGCGCCAGATCTCTGGCAAATCTTTTACGCGCAGGTCTCCGCCAATGAGGCCTTTCTCGATCTCATAGCGCATCATAATATGGAGATTGTAGGTCACCTCATCGGCCTCGACGCGGATAGGAGACGGATGGACTACATTGATCGCCCGATGGAAAGCGGCGAGCGAGACCGAGCCTAGTTCGCTTGGGAAAAGCTCCTGTAGTTGTCCATAGTAACGCTCCCAAAATGGATAGCTCCGCCCGATCACATTCTCCCAAAAGCGCGACTGTGACTCGTGAATGCCCATAGAGGTGCCCTCAAAGAGATTGGTCCCTACCAGTTCCGGCCCAATCTGCTGCTCATATAGCGCGTGACCGCACTCATGCATCGAACCGAAAATAGCCGCATT
>JAPNUP010000174.1 GCA_026627345.1 Bacillota bacterium
GCATACGGTTCATACCCGTAGGGTCGGGGGTTCGAGTCCCTCCTCCGCTACCAAGTGATTTGCCACTTTAGCTCAGTTGGTAGAGCGGCTCACTCGTAATGAGCAGGTAGCCGGTTCGAATCCGGCAAGTGGCTCCATAAGGAAGAGTGCGCAGCGGCGCGGTCGGGATATGTCATCCGTAAAACGGAAGACATATCCCGTTTTTGGCATATGATCCGTGCCGCTCAAAGAATCGGGTGGGGTCACCGTTGTGATGGACATAAAAGTGTGGTGTAACCTTGATTAGCGTCGGGCCCTCAAGTGGTCAAACCAACGGTTTACTGAAACGCTGTAGCCCCTATCGTCCCTGAGCAGGTGCGATAGGGGCTTTATTTTTTACATGCCCGTCTCTTTGCGGACAGTTACGTAAAGTGGCGTGAATAGGATGTGGCGGACGGTGTAACCTATACCTTCGAAGGGGGTGATAGGGGATGAATGCCAATCGCTTGGCCGCACATGAGACGCTAGAGCTTCATGAATTACTTGCCTCGACGACCACGAGTTACACGGTATGCCAATCTCTGAGAAACTCCGTGACTGACCCGCAACTTGGAAACTTTATTGACCAGCAAGGCCAGGTCTGCCAGCGCCATATGCAAGAGTTGCAGCAATTACTCTCGCGTAGTGCGTTTCATTAAGGCTACCACGAAGGTCAGCACCTAATTCGGGTCTTGAGATATCCGCATAGCCGATTATTTTTCCCTTAGACGGTTGTGTGAGGGCACCATGTAACGGTTGAACCCACCATGTCAGGAGGCTGAGAATGAACACTACAATGACTGGACCTGCGATTACTGATCAGATTGTCGCCTCCGAAGCACTAAATATTTTGAAATCCTCACTCAAAAACACAGCTATCGCCCTCACGGAGACGGCGACAAATGAGGTGCGTCAAACGCTGGTGAGACATTTCAACGAAAGCGTTCATGGACATGAGATCCTTACCGATCTGATGATCCAGCGCAAATGGTATCAAGCGTATGACATCGGGAGTCAAGTACAGGTCGATATTCAAAATGCCCAGTCCACGTTACAACCTCGTCAGTGAGCCGTTTTAACCAGAGGGTGAACCATGCCCTCTGGTTTGAACCAATGGGTCTTCTCGCATTGGTCCAGTCGATTTTCATCTCTCAACGCTAGAAAGGGTGGGAAACCTCTGTCTGGACGCTCTGGCATCATCGGAATTCCTTTCGCGACCGCCTATCCGCCGAACCCACAGAAGGCAAACCGTTTGGTTGCAGATGCACCATCTACGCTAAGGCGTGCCATTGTAGGTGAGCAGTGGATCGATTATGGAGACGTTTCACTACTGTTGCCGGTGGTTCCTGTAACGCCGGATCAAGTGATCGATCTCATGGACACTATTCGCTTGCAAGTCGCACCTTGCATAGAAGAGATGGATTTTACGCTCATCTTGGGCGGTGAATGCTACATAGCGTGCGCGACATTGCCCGTGATACGGGCTCGGTATCCGAATTGTCATGTGTTATGGTTTGACGCGCATCCGGATTTTCTGAATGAGCGCAACTCACGCACTAATTTCTTAGACGGTATGTCACTCGCGAGGGTACTAGGTTGTGCAGGTTCACAAGAGCCGGTGCTAGATACGGACCAAGTCACGCTCCTCGGCGGGCAGGATGCAGAGGCGCAAGAGATTGTCGCGATGAACCGTGGGCAGATCCATTGGGTTCAAGCGACGGAAATCGAGCGCTGGGCTGAACAATCCCTCCCACCTGGCGATTTATTTGTTCATTTGGACGTTGACATTCTAGATCCTGAGGAGATGCCAGCCGTAGACTTCCCGTCTACAAGCGGCGTGGCTGTCGCAGCGCTACAAAAGGTGCTACAGACGATCGCTGACACCTCGCGCCTGCGGGGCATAGAGGTTTGCTGTTACAACCAAGCGTTGGACCCGGATCAGCGAGGACTACACGCACTACGCTCACTTCTCGAGGTATGCCTACCCTGATCCGTCTAACGATCTTATTTTCAACTTAAAATCCACTTGTCGTGGGTTAGACCAGCGTTGATCGGCCCTTTTCTCAAGTTGTTTCGGATCACTGTGTGCAAGTCCAATTCAAGGGGCGTCCATTCACCTGAGAGGTGTTGTTTTACCTGGTCCCCAGCAATGACCACCCAGTACATACGCTGCAAGTCGATAGGCTGATCTCCTACATACATTGCCTCAATTCGAAACCCATCGGGGTTGTTGATCCGCACGATAATGTGTGCACCGAGTTGGCGTGTCACATACCCTCCTTGCTGCTTAAGTGGTGTGGTCATTACTGACGTTAACCATGCCTCGGCAGCCGCCAGCAAGGTCGACCCTTGGATAGCGGAGGTGAACAAGTTGACTTTCATGGGTACCATATCCCATAGGTCGCGCTCGTAAAGCATTCCTTTGGATTTAGGCGGGCCAAATCGCCAAGCGCGCGCCACATAGATGTCGGCTGCACACGCGTCTTGCATGCTCAAGAGAATCAAGTTATCCATAGGTGTTTCAAAGGTCAGCATGCGGTGCAGATCACATTGGGTTTCACCGAGTGGCTCGTTCAGCTTTTCTCGATGAGCATCGTACAGCTTATCGATCTCATGTTGCATATGAGCATCAGGGGACACCTCCTCATCGATCCGATGAAGTTGATGGGCGATAGAGGAAATCGTGATTCCAGCCTCCGATGGCGTAAAGTTCAGCGTCAACTCTCCAATGAAAGAACCACTAAAGCCAGATTGTATGACAATAGTCTGCCCGCTCCCTTTGTTAGTGGGGACAATGACGGGTTGGGTGAGTCTGTCGTGCGTATGTCCGCTGAGGATCACATCAATGCCGGGGATCCGCTTGGCTATCGCAATGTCTTGTGGCAGACCCATATGCGAGCTAAGACAGATCAGGTCGGCCTGCTCCCGCGCCTGGGCAATCAGGGCAGGAAGCTCATCGTCAGCCAGTCCATCGGTGAACAACAGGTTTTCAGAAAAAGACGGTGGCATGGATTCGTCGACAATCGTAGCGGCCAACCCGAACACGGCAACTCGGATCCCGGCGCGTTCAAAGATGCCATACGGTGAGAAGATGCGCTGATGGGATGCCTTCTCGTAGATATTTACGGCGTACAGCGGGTATTGCAACAACGACGCCAGTTCTAGAAATCGCTTCGGTCCGTAGAAGTATTCCCAATGACCACCGTTGGACGCATCAATGCCTACGCTGTTCAGTAGTTCGGCAATAGCTCTACCCTGTTCGATATGCGTGAAATAGCTGCCAAAGAAGGCGTCTCCACAGTCTACGACGAGCGTATGCGAGGGGTCACGTGCTTTTCTCTGCTTGATCCACGTGGTTACTTTGGCAAGCCCGCCGAAATGCTGGCGCAGGATCGGCCGGCCGGCGTCCCAGAACAATTCTGGATGAGGGAGTAACTGTCCATGTAAATCGTTGAGTTGTACAAAGGTAATCGAGGTCGAATTCAAATCCCAGTTCTCCCCTATAGACAAAGTGATCCAGACCGCAGGATCGGGCGGCCAATGGGACGTAGAAACGGATGATTGGCAGGGAAGCTGCGTGAAGGTGAAGGTAAGCCCTATTCCATAGACTCAAACACAGCTTCCATGGGTTGGGTAAGTTCGGTTGGCTTATCCACCCGGTGATCAAGGCTCATATGCGTAATAACACGTTGCGTTCCCTGACTTAAAGCATTCTGATGAATCACGCCTGCCAGATGCAGTAATTCATCTACCTCACCCTCAATCACCGTTGCAGTCGGCGTAATCTGGTAGGGTAGTCCAGCCTCTTCGATCGCCTGGATAGCCTGAGTCACGTGCGAGCTAAAGCTAGCGGAGGAAGTTCCCACAGGTACTACGCTGATTTCTAAGAGAGCCATTTTGATCATCCTTTCGTTCCATGCGCGGAATCTTCACGCTGGATATCCTGCCCATCCTGCTTCTTGTCATTCATATTCGGGGATGTTGGACTGGGCTGCGCGTCTGCTCCCTCATGTTGTGCTGATGCGCGCAAGCTGCGTGTTCGATTGACAGCACACGTGCTCCGCTTTATGCTGTGTCTATAAATCCGGATATTCGCATATAGGGATTTTATCCGCAGTCACTCGTGCGGGCGGAGGATTGTGCCTTAAGGATTTGAAGGTAGGGACAGGAGTGGTGCAGACTATGGAGAGGAAGGAACTGGGTATTCGGCCTAATCTGCAGCAGTTTTTATGGCTTGTGTTTAGTACCATTTTAGTAGGCATGACGGTAGGGCTGGAACGTACGGTGGTTCCCCTGTTGGGGAAAGATGTGTATCATATCACGTCCACTACGTTGATTTTCGCTTTTATCATCGCATTTGGCGTCACCAAGGCCATCTTAAACCTGGTCGCGGGGCACTTCTCGGATGCCATCGGGCGACGGCCGATCCTTGTCGTCGGTTGGCTATTCGGCATTCCGATGATCGCTCTGCTACTCTTTGTGCACAACTGGCCGGCTGTCGTGTTGGCCAATGTGTTTTTGGGCGCGAACCAAGCTTTCTCTTGGACGATGACGATTACCAAGCAACTTGACCTTGCGGACACTAAAGAGAGGGGGCTTGCGATGGGGATCAACGAGGCGACGGGCTATATCGGGGTCTCCCTTTCGACGGTCTTCACGGGCATCATCGCGGCGCGCTTTGGACTCTTGCAGGCCCCTTTTGTCTACGGGGCGGTGGTGCTGCTCTTTGGGCTTGCCGTCAGCGTGTTGGTCATCAAAGAAACACGGGACTACATGTTGCAGGAGGTGAGGAATCCTGCGCCACAGGGGAATTTAGCCCTGAAACCCAAAGCGAGCGTCGCGCACATCGTATGGACCACGACGATCGCCAATCCCACGTTGTCCGCGATTAGCCAGGCCGGGCTGGTCAACAAGTTGGCGGACACGTTGGTATGGGCGATGCTACCTCTATATTTGGCGCACTTGCGGCTGCCGATTGCGCAGATCGGGTACATCGGCGGTGTGTATACAATGGTCTGGGGACTGGCGCAGTTTGGCACTGGAGTTTTGTCTGACGCGGTAGGTCGCAAACCACCCATCTTATTCGGGATGACCTTGCTCGGTGTAGGCATCTTGGCTTTCGGGTTGGGGCATAGCTTTTGGTGGTGGATGATCAGCGCGGCAGTGATGGGGCTTGGTATGGCGCTGTTGTATCCGAATCTGAACGCGGCTGTGGCAGATGTGGCTCCACCGGAGATTCGTGGAGGGGTACTCGGCGTATACCGACTATGGCGTGACGGCGGCTACGCAGTCGGTGGCTTGCTGCTCGGCATGACCAGTCACACCATCGGGATGCTGCACAGCCTGTATATGATCGGTGTGATCGTGCTGATCTCGGCACTCGTGATATTATGGCGAATGAAAGAGACGCATCCTGCCCACCGCCCGGCCGTCTGACGCGGTAGCGCATCTGCCTTGGCGGTGCAAGGGGTCCCTGAAGTCAAAGGAATATGAGAAGGAGACAATGCATGGTTACGCCATTACAAGATCGATCGACAGATCTAGACTATATGTGGAAGGCTTTGGCAGATCCGATCCGGCGGATGCTGCTGGAAACGCTGGCACAAAAGGAACACTTCTGCCACCTTGACGGTCAAGTTGTCAACGGGATCTGTGTGCAGGATCTGAGTACTTTGCTGCAGTTGCCGCAGTCCACCGTGTCACGCCATTTAACGATTCTGCGTCAAGCGGGTCTGGTGGATCACCAGCAAAAAGGCGTATGGCACTATTACGCCTGTCAGCCTGATCGGATTCGCGCGTTGAAGCAGTGGCTCGATGGGCTGTGTTGGAACCATTCGATGCAGGATATTTGCACATGACCCAGCAAGGCCAAACCCAGATGCACGGAGTTACCCCTTTCCCCAAAAAGTAAACCCGCTTCTACACGGGACTGGAATCCCATGTAGAAGCGGGTATGTTGCCGAAAGATGATGTCCTATGGTTGCACGACAGCTTTCTCGTGTAAGTAGCCGCGCCATGAAGTGTCTTCCATCATCGGATTCCACAAGGTTACGTAAGGCCCTTGGATCAGGGTCTTTAGCACTTTATCGTGCGTAGTCTTGACGTCGTGGTTGACCACGACGCGCGAGATTCCGAACATCGCGGATTTCATATCGGCCCATTCCATGTGTACGATGTATTCCGTCGGTTTCTTTTCGGCCTGAATCAGGCTGAAATTGCCGTCTTTGCTCGTCGGTGGATTGTCGCCGAGCGTCTGTAGCGCTTGGTGAATGCCGTCTGGATTCAGCTGGAAGCTACCCACTGCAGAGGCGCCAATTTGTTTAAGTATCATGTAGCCGAGAAATCCAGGTGCTTTTTTAAAGCGGTTCATTGTTTCGACGGTTGCATTTTCAAACTCTTTTTCCATACCTGGGATGACCGAGTGAGCACCCGATGCGACAATGCGCTGTCCGTATGGCAGGGAGACAGGAGGCATCTCAGCACCTGCCATAAACGCAGCGCCGAGTTGTGCAGGAACATCAACCATGGCCATGTTATCTGGCATATCTTGCGCGACCATTTCGTACACGTCTTCCCATGGGCCTTCTACAACCATGCCTAGGCAGCGCGAGCATAGGCGGAAGATGCTATCGAATTGTTCCATGTGCATCTGCTCGTGGTCTTCCCAACGACGCCAGAACGTGTACTGAGCGATGCCTACAGGATTTAACTCCTGGTGCATATCCATCTTGGCGCCACCGAAGCGCCCACCCATCGGAAATACCCCTACTTGTACGTGGTTCTGAAATCCGACAAAGCCGTTATGATTAGCTGTAACCATGCAGACTTTCGGTCCTACACTTTCAAATGCTGCAAAGCTTTCTTTCGCGTTCGTGACCTTTGCTAGGCTTATGGCTACGTATGGATTCGGCACAATAAGTCCTCCCTATGGTTTTTTCACGAGAAAGTCCCAGGCTGCATTTGCGTATTCACGCAGTTCACCAGACAGTAACCTTCACCTCCTAGTTGGTAAACAATACGTGATTACGCTTTCAATTATACCTATACCCGTATGTTTGTCGATAGGTTAGCGAACGATTCTAGCAGAATATTTTGATTGTAACAAAAAAGGCCCGACTCTTTGTCGGGCCCCAGACCTGAGAATGATTTTACAAATGTACGGCACTCGCGTTGACGTAGAGCATGTAAGCCGCGACAATGAAAATGATGGCTGCGAAGATGTACGTCAGGGTCTTACGTTGACTGCTCAGACGAGTGGCCAGTAACGTGCCGATCACGCCACCCACCACACCGCCACCGACAAACTCAAGAACTACCCACCAGTCCACAAGGCCTGATGCCGCGTAACTAATCGCCGTTGTCAAGCCGAATGTGCCCACGGAGAATAGCGAACTTCCGATGGCTGCAATCATCGGCATTCCGGTACTGAAAAGGAGACCTGGAACGATCAAGAACCCTCCACCAATCCCGAAGAAACCGGAAACCAGCCCAACGATCCCGCCTGTCCCGAGTACGCGCCCCCAGCGAATGGTAGGGGCTGTTCCTGTACTGTCGATCTCTGTTCCCGGTTTTCGTCGTAACATGACGAGGGCGATGACGATCATTAAAATGGCAAACAGAAAGAGTAACTCTTTGTCAGGTGCGAGTTTACCCAAGATGGAACCGACAAAAGCACCGACTGCACCTGGGATTGCAAAACTGATCGCCTCACGCCAGCGAACGTTGCGTTGCCGCCAATGCGGAATGAGGTTAACATATGCGTTGACTGCGACGGCGAGAGCTGTGCTGCCGATGACGACGTGCGGATCATGGATGCCGACCACATAAAGCAAAAGAGGGACGGCCAGAATTGAGCCGCCGCCTCCTAGTAGTCCAAGTGCAAAGCCGACAATTCCGCCCGATATCACAGCTAGCACGACTTGTGTACTGGTCATGGCCACGATCATCAAGCTTCAGTCCCTTCTGGTCGGGTGTAAAGGAGTGAATTTACTCTACAGCGCCATCCCAGCGAGACATGCCGCCCATCAGATTGTAGACTTTCTTGTAGCCAGCACCCTCGAGCATTTCGCAAGCGCGACTGCTGCGACCACCACTCAGGCAAACCACTGCTGTGTCTTTCGATGGGTCTATTTCTTTATAACGAGAGGACAATTGTCCAAGCGGGATATTCTTGGCGCCAGGGATGTGACCACTGGAGAATTCGCTAGGTTCACGCACGTCGATAATTTGCAAATCTTTGTTCTTCTGCATTTGTTCCTTTACGTCTACGGGCATCCATTGCAACATGGTTTCCTCATCCTTTTCTGTGTGTTAGTTTATGCTGTCCAGGCAGAGAGTCCGCCGGAGAGTGAACGAACGTTCGAAAAACCCCGCTCATGGAGTAATTCACACGCTTGCGTACTACGATTTCCTGAACGACATACGAGCACGACATCGCGTCGGCGATCGATTTCATCGACACGATGAACGAGTTCGCCGAGCGGAATAAGCGTAGAACCTTCGATGTGACTCGCGCGGTACTCATCAATCTCTCTGACATCGATCACTTGCACGTCACCGCGAAACAAGTGACTCTTCAATTCCGGAATCGTAATCGATCTGCAACTCATCTCGTACGCACTCCTCTTTGCGACATGACAATCGCGGTTTTAACTGGAGGCTGCAGCTAGAACAGACTCTATAAAGTGAGCCTCAGGCACTGCGCCTTCCATGCCATGCAGTTCATTGATCACCGTCTTAGGCACGCCATACACGTCATAACGACCGGATAACTCTGGGAACTCTGAAGCTTCCACCATATCGGCAGTAACCTGGTCACTGACAAAGGCAGCCATATGCGCAAGCCGCACCGCGGCTGGGCAGTAGGGTCAGGTAGGTGTGACAAAGACCTGTAAATGTACCGGTGTAGCAAGCGACTGAAGCGCATCAAGCGCCTTCTGCGATAAACTGGTCTTCTGGGTCGAGATCATCTCGATATCCTCGAGCAAAGTAGCGAATTCATACCCAGATGGAATTCCATAGAAACGAATTCCATAGTCTTTTCCATGCTCGTCGACGAGCACGATCGCAGGCACCTGTTTGACGCCGTACTGGGCCACTGCATCCTCGTCTGTACGGAAATTGTGCACCTCGACTTCAAGCTTTGGCGAAAGCGCTGCAATTTCTTCGACTAGCTGCTTCGTTTGTGGACAATACGCACAATCGATCGCGGTCTCAAACAGAACCATTTTCACCTGACCTGTGAGCGTCGATAGGCGCTGTTTCACAGCTTCTTGTTCTTTGGCTCCAAGTAACATCTCCATTGCACCTCCTTATGTCAAAAATCATCACTCCGCCCTCATTATATACCCGAAGGGGTATAAGTCAAGGTCGGGGGACGCTTCTGATGTTCCTTAGGATGCGCGTAAGCTGCTCGAATATTACGGAGATCAACGGGTCTTCATAAACAACCGCAACGCTTCTTCTAGGGTCTCGCTGATATCTTTGGACGCTGCGATATCCATATGCAAGCATTGCTCCATCTGACTTGCCACCACTTGGACCGTCAGGCGGTCGATGGCCGACCGAATGGCAGACAATTGGACAACGATATCTGCGCAGGGGCGGCCGTCATCCATCATGGCAAGAACCCCGCGCACTTGCCCTTCCACGCGTTTTAGACGATTGGTACTGCGTTTATCATAAAGCGTTCTGGGCGAAAGGGCGTCGCTTGAGGGAGTTTGATCAGCCAATGTGATCACTCACCTTTCATTTGACCACTTTTCCGGACCAAGCTGAGATGCCGCCGCGTACATTGACAATTTGCGAATAGCCGTGCTTTTTCAGGGTTTTGGCTGCCATCATACTGCGACCGCCACTGCGGCACATCAATACAATTTCACGGTCTTTAGGCAACTCACCTGTCCTTCCTGCGAGCTGTCCGAGAGGAATATTCTTCATTCCTTGCACGTGACCTGACTTGTACTCGTGAGGCTCTCGCACGTCGACGAATACACGGTTTTTATCGCTCAAATAGTTCTCGAGCTCGGCGGCCGTAATGTTGCGGATGCCTGTTGTTGGACGCCGCGACATGAAGAACCAAACGACGATCAACACGATCAGTATGACCAAAACAATGTTCATGAACAGTAACCTCCTGTATTAGGTACAAGTGTGAAGCTCGGCTCTATTATATACCCCCACATGTATATATCAAGTGTGCAGATCAGGAACTGCTTACAGCTAAAGGATGCGGGCTGTGCTTTTGTTTTGCTTCATGTTGCGCCTTTTGAGGGGCACAATAACGAAGTGGAGGGTGACGTTCGACAGAACAACGCTTTACATACCCGCCGGGGTATGTGTACAATGGGGGCGAAACATGAGGAAAGGGTGTGTCAGCGTGTTACTCAAATACTTTTACGACGAGAAGTTAGCCCAAGCGTCTTATATGGTCGGTTGCCAGGCTACGGGTGAAGCCATCGTGATTGATCCTGCACGAGATATCGCGCCTTATGTCGAAGCTGCGAAACGAGAAGGTGTTCGTATTGTAGCGGCGACAGAAACACACATTCATGCGGACTTCGTTTCAGGGGCCCGTGAGTTGGCTGTGACACAAGGAGTGAAGCTTTACTTGTCCGGGGAAGGAGACGACAAGTGGAGACAACAGTATGTAGATGGGATCGACTCGCAGTGGGTGCATGATAAGGATCGTTTCAAGATCGGCAACATCGCCTTTGAAGTGCTTCATACGCCCGGGCATACACCGGAAAGTCTGTCGTTTCTCGTTAGCGATTGCGGAGGTGGCATCGACCGTGATGCGATGGGCATCTTTAGTGGTGACTTTGTTTTCGTAGGCGACGTTGGCCGTCCGGATTTACTCGAAAAAGCAGTAGGTGTCAAAGGCTCTTCCGATGCTGCAGCCCGCCAGATGTATGCGTCTGTACAGCGTTTCAAAACGCTGCCCGATCACCTTCAGCTCTGGCCGGGACACGGGGCAGGGAGTGCCTGTGGCAAGGCGTTAGGGGCGATTCCTTCCTCAACGGTGGGTTATGAAAAGCGCTTTAACTGGGCAATGGAAGACATGACTGAAGATGCATTTGTCAGTGCCCTTCTAGCAGGTCAGCCAGAACCGCCACGTTACTTTGCACAGATGAAAAAGATGAATGTGGAAGGTGCAGAACTTCTGGGTTCGCTTACGCTTCCTCGGAGGCTGGACAAAGGCGAGATTGCAGAGTTGATCGCACAAGGCGCCCAGCTACTCGATACGCGTCCGGCTGCAACGTTTCGTGCCTCCCATCTTCCAGGTACGCTCAATATTGCGTACAACAAATCTTTTGTGACGTGGGCGGGATGGCTACTTGACTACGACCGTTCGCTATACGTGATTGCGCCGGAAGAGCAAATGGCTGACATCCTTCGGGATTTGCATGCGATTGGCGTAGACCGTGTAGAAGGGACGGCACCACTCGAGGTAGTGGCGCATGACACCGTCGGTAGTCTCGAGTCTTATGAGGAGATCAGTCCGAGTGATGCCAAGATGATGATCGAGTCAGGACAAGCCCGTCTGGTAGACGTACGCAATAACGCAGAATGGGAAGAAGGTTACATTGAAGGCGCGCAACATGTGATGCTTGGCAAATTGATGGATCACTTGGAGAGCATCCCCACGGACAAACCGGTTGTCGTACAGTGCCAGTCCGGTGCGCGCTCTTCGATCGCTGCTAGTATCTTGCAAAAACACGGTGTTAAACGAGTGATCAACTTGGCCGGCGGGTACAGTCGCTGGTCAAAAGAAGGGTTGCCTGTCACCAAGGGTCAAGAAGTTCACGCTTAAATCGAACAGTTACAAAAACAGACAGGCCGCGCGTGATGCGGGCCTGTCTGTTTTTGTAATGAAAAGAGGCGCTCACTCTGCGTCTTCTTCGTCTTCTTGGGCAACGAGTGCGTTGTATACTTTCTCTACTTGTGCCCACTCTTCGTCGTTGTCGATCTCAGCAAAGTCAACAAACGACTCGCCATCTTCTTCCTTCTCTTCTACACGGAAGATGAATCCTTCCTCGGAAGAACCGTCCGCCGCTACCAGCACTGCGTACATGCGCGACTCCACATCAAACGTGTCTGCGATGATGAATTCGTGCTCGTTGCCGTCTTCATCCTCTAGAATGATGATCTCATCGTCTTCGAAGCCTGCTTCAAGCTCTTGATCGTCTTGGGTTGCCATGGGCGAGCCCTCTCTTTCAGGTGACCGTTCTAGGCGCTAAAGCGCACCTCCATCATAGCATGGGGGTATGGGCGGGTCAAATGATTACCAGTTGATCGCGTCGCTGCCAAACGTCGTATGAAGTCCATCAAGCTTGGTGGTCGTGATCCAAATGATGGTGCTTCACGTTGTATTTTTTAAAAGGTTCGTCTCGCCGATTGTCAAATCGATCGACGGTAAAACCGATCAAGACGGCGACTGCGAGCAGTCCGATCAACCAGCCTATCGACCCTGTAAGCAGTCCGACAATGACGAGTAGAAAAATGACACTGTACGCCAAGTACCGCATAGTCCTGTTCACTGGAGCAACTCCTTGTCGAAAATCACGTGATCTTTTCATTTTATTATAGCTTACGTCAGCGCGATATACATCGTGGTTTACTCCCTATGCCGTAGATATGGTACAATTCGGTTGAAGGTTGCGTAAACACTTTGAGGAATGGCGGTAGAATCGGTGGAACAGGCACAAGTCCCGAACCTCATATTTCCACGCGGAGAGCACTATGCGTTTTTTTATGAAGATACCCATCTTCTCATGCTCGTCTTCGAGCGCGATGCCAGAAGGTATCTTTTTTTAGTTCGCGAGACCGATGGAGCGACGGTCGAACTCGATTTTCCTGGAGATCTGTACGAGTCGCAGGTACGCGATGCTGTGGATCGGATTTTCTTTGTCGAACTGCAAGAGGAAGAGGAGTCCGCTAAGCGTTTGGTTTTAGGGGCGTGTTTTCCTGTGGCGGACGTTTGGTATGGCGCTTTCTATGAGCGTGGCGGTGATGAACGGGCGCTCTTTTTCTTGCGGGTGATCGGTTCAGGGGAACTGGCCGCCTTGGAAGCGGTAGAAGCCACTGAAGAGCACGAACGTGTCGCTACCGCATTCTATGATCGTTACCGGGATGTACTGGCTCTGACCTAGCCCAGGCTAGGTCTTCGACCGTGCTTTATCATGACGCTCTGGCGCGAGGCGCCAGGGCGTTTTACACGTTCTCTGCGAGAAATGCGGCGAGTTCTACCCCTTCGTCTTCTGACACGTGAAAAGCCTGGCAAATGTAGGCTGTGTCTTCGCACTCTTGTGCTGTCAGTATCGACGATCGTCCACTTTGCAGACAGTACACGAGTTTCTTACCAAAAAAGTGTTGGGTGGTCGTGATCGCCAAATCGAATCGCGAATGTATCCCAATAAACCCGACAAAGCGAGTACTCGTTTCTTCTGTCTCATCGTACATCAAATCGAATTCGTTCACTGATGCGCTCCCTTTCGCGTAACTCCGCAGACAGCCGCATGAATGTTTCGCGATCCATGGCGTCTAGCGCTGCGTTGATTCGCCTTTTCAATTCTTCGGTAGACTGAAGGCGCGAAGCTGCCTCATCAAGCACTTCTTGTACACAGTCGGGTACAGTCAGTGCAGGCAAGTTCGTATATAAGTATAGCGTTTCCCTGCCTTGAAAGAAATGCTGCAACGGGGTGGTGATCGCTTCAGGCGACGAGAGTTTCGTCATTACGCCTTTGATTGGCAAGCGCGCCAGCACGCCGTGGCGTGCAATAATCACTAAAGGTACGCCTTCCATAGCCACTTTTGCGGGAACCACACGGTCGTAGTGGGCAATTAAAAGGTCGACGATTTTGGCACTGCCGGCAGGTAGGATTTTGAGTCGCAATTCCTCGAGTTGTTCTTTCGCAATCACGCTCGTTCTCCCCTTTCCTTACTATCTTAGCCACAAGAGCGCCTGAAAGCCCACTGCACATGCCCATCCACTATGCAAATCAAGCGGAAATCCGCATCTGCCCGCAGTCTCTCGTGCGATTAGGCATTAGCGTTCTTAGTGCCACAAGGGTGTGAATATAACCTTTGTCGCCAAATATTTCGGGGTGTAGCTCTACAGATGTCGTTTCACACTAGGGGTACTGGCGTCGTTTTGAAAACGTGAGGACGACGACCGCTTGTACCTGGAGGTGCGGCGTGTGTTGATGCAACCGGAGTGGGTCTACTGGGCAGGCCTGTACGATAGCAAATTTGAGGCGTACTGCGCCGCCGTATGGGTGGAAGGGGATAAACGCCTTCATGGGCGTCGGCAACCTTCTGAAGTGCAGTTGTATAAAACGGATCGCGGCAGGTTTGGGATCCGGTTTCGCTGAGTGGTTGTGACTATGGTATACTGACATCATCAGCGGCCTGTTCAGGTCTCACGGGAGGCCGCAGGCCTTTTTCGTGCAATCACGCAGTGACAAAGGAGTGTATGACCGATGTCTGATTCTCCGCTTTCCATGAATTACTATGTGCCTACCATCATCGAACAGACAAGCCGCGGTGAGCGGGCGTATGACCTCTATTCGAGACTGCTCAAAGACCGTATCATCTTTCTAGGCTCTGAAGTCGACGATGATGTGGCGAACTCGATCGTGGCACAGCTACTTTTCCTTGCTTCTGACGATGCCGAGAAAGACATCTTTTTGTACATAAACAGCCCTGGGGGCTCCGTCTCGGCCGGCTTTGCGATCTACGATACGATGCAGCTGATCAAACCACCAGTGTCGACGATCACTGTAGGCTTGGCCGCTTCTATGGGTGCTTTATTACTGACGGCTGGAGCGAAAGGCAAACGCTGTGCGTTGCCTAATAGCGAGATCATGATTCACCAACCACTCGGTGGACGTCAAGGGCAGGCAAGCGATTTAAAGATTGCGGCCGAGCACATCCTCAAAACGCGTGATCGTATCAACAAGATCATCGCGCAAACTACAGGGCAGCCACTAGAAAAAGTGGAACGGGATACAGATCGCGACTTTTTCATGGGGGCAGATGAAGCCAAGGCTTATGGGCTCATCGATCAGATTCTGTGAGTGTTGCCACCCCGGTACCTTTTTCCGTCTATATGGAGCGTGCGCTCTACGGTGAAAACGGCTATTACATGACTGAGCGAACGCGTTTCGGCCGTTCGGGAGATTTTTACACCAGCGCCCAAGTGTCCCCGTTATTCGGGGCCCTCTGGGCGCTTTCAGTATTACAGGATGCAGATCAAAAAGAGGTCGTCACGATCGTTGAGATTGGCTGCGGCGAAGGCGGATTTGCAGAGGCACTGCTGCGCGCTTTGCTTGCATCTGAGAAATTGGCTGGTCGCCCTGTCAGGTATGCGGGCATCGACCTGTCGCCTGTGTCGCGCGAGCGTGCGCAGTTGCGGTTACAAGCAGTCGTGCAGGCGTGTAAAGAGCGTGGACAGGACGTGTACTGTGCGTGTTATGCAACGATCGGTCAGCTGCAGGCGGAAGATCCATGTGACTGGCAAGGCTCGTGGGTATTTGGCAATGAAGTCTTGGATGCGCTACCGTGCGATGTGATCGCCGTCTCTCGTACGGAGATCCGCCAGTTGTTTGTCCAAGAAGCCAAGCAAGTGATGCCTGGGACGACACAAGCGGACTTATTCACGGGGCGGGAACTCGTTACATTTTTCGCTTCTGCACAGACTGCATGGCGAGAAGACGCCCTGTCGTTGTTTCAACCACTTTTCGCAGAGTGGGAAATGCCAGAAGTTGTGACGGAGTGGAGCCCGTATTTGCCTCAGTTCTTGGAGAACATCACGAAATATCTACGTCCCTCGGTGGTAACTTTTGTGGACTACGGTGGGTATGCGTTAGACGTAGCAGGCGATGACCGTCCGCACGGCTCGATCCGCGCATATGATCGCCATCAGTTGGTCGATGATTTTTTGGACCGTCCTGGTACGTGCGATTTGACATACGACGTCAATTTTACCGCAGTGGGCCTGGCGTTTGAAAAACTTGGTTATCAGTGCAGCCCCCTAGGCAGACAAGGCGCATGGCTGCTTGCGTTACCGGATGTTGCGCAACTTTTTGAGCGGGTCGAAAAAAGCTCTCCCGGCGCAGTCAGGCGCGCGCTTTCTTTGTTCATGCCAGGGGGGCTGGGAGATCGCTTTGTCGTTTGCCGAGCGGTTCCTGCGACGAACGAGAAGGTGTGATCGTTTACCCGGCCGTACGTTTCCATATCCCCTAATGCTTTCCTGTATAGTGTCAGAGGTTGATACGGACGATAAGAAAAAGTCCGTGCTACTCGGATGGTGCGGTTAAAGGGGAGTTGCTCTATGAAAAGGTGGCTAGTGTTTCGTCAAATGATCGTTTTTACTCTACAATTGACTGCCATCGCGTGGGCGGTGCGTCATACAAAGCGTCCACAACGCTGGCGAACGGCATGGGGGCTATTGTCTACTCTGCGCATTCGCTAAAGGCGCACTTACGGGTTATGACTGGCAAAAATAGCGCATATACATGAGCCTAAGGAGCCTCGGCGTTCGAGAGGGGTTACAAGGGCGCATGAAAACGATCAGACAAGATGCGTGGACAGCGGAGGATGATCTGAAGCTGGCCGATGTCATCTTAAAACATATTCGCCAGGGTAGCACGCAATTGGCTGCTTTTGAAGAAACGGCAGAGCAATTGGGCAGAACACCGGCGGCCTGTGGTTATCGGTGGAATGCTTGTGTTCGCAAGCAGTATCTAGAAGCGATCGATTTGGCTCGGTTGGAGCGTAAGGAACGTCGCGAGGAAGCGCCGACAGATGATCTATCTGAAGGAGGCCAGTCCGCCGCTCCGGTCAATTGGAATACGGTCCTTCGCTTCATTCGTCAATACCGCCACGAGTTTCACTCTTTGCAAGGACGAGTGAAACAGTTGGAGCGAGACTCTGATTCTTCGCGTCTCGAAGTAGAGCGTCTGCGCAAGGATAAGGCAGAGCTTCTGTCTCAGTTGCGCAAGCTGTCGGAGGAACACATGATGATCAGCGGCGATTACCGCACGTTGCTAAACATTGTCGATCGCGCGCGTAAACGTCAGCAAGCCGAACTGGACGATCAGAAGGACCCGACGGCAGATTCGAGTTAGGATTTTTAGTAAAAGAGAATGGGTACCCGCGAACCGTGTAGCTCGCAGGTACCCATTCTCTTTGGTGTTGCGGTAGATAATCGGTTATTTCTTAGCGCTGGCGAAATTCTCTGCCACTTGTGGCCAGTTGACGACATTCCAGAAAGCACCGATATAATCAGCGCGTTTGTTCTGATACTTGAGATAGTACGCATGCTCCCAGACGTCGAGCCCGAGAATGGGTGTCATGCCATCCATCATCGGGCTGTCTTGGTTCGGGGTACTCGTCACTGCGAGTTTGCCAGAATGATCGACGACAAGCCACGCCCAACCGCTGCCAAAACGAGTCGTAGCGGCTTTAGAGAAGTCTTCCTTGAACTTGGCAAAGCTACCGAATGTGCTATTGATCGCATCAGCCAAAGCGCCGGTCGGTTCACCGCCACCTTTAGGGCTCAGCAATTTCCAGAACAGATTGTGGTTAGAGAATCCGCCACCGTTGTTGCGTACAGCTGTGCGAATGCCTTCCGGCACGCTGTTGATGTTACGCAAAATGTCTTCAATACTTTTCCCTTGGAGGTCAGCGTGGCCTTCGAGAGCTGCATTCAGGTTGTTCGTGTACGCGACATGGTGGCCGTCGTGATGAACGGTCATCGTCTTGGCGTCAATATGCGGCTCTAGAGCGTCTACTGCATATGGGAGTGCAGGTGTTTCAAATGCCATCGGATAGCCCCTCTTCCTGTGATATGTAAGTGCACCAGCGACTTTATTATATCATACCTGACACGCAGCCAAGCCGCGTCCAAACTCTTGTAACAGATCGTCAATATGTTCAATCCCGACGGAGACGCGGACAAGTCCTTCGCTGATGCCAAAAGCCCGTCGTTCGTCTTCTGAAAATCCACGGTGACTTGTCGTCCAAGGATGTGACAAGGAAGTCGTAACCCCTGCGAGTGATGGTGCGAATGGAATCTCCGGAAGTGCTCGCATAAAGCGGTTGACTACGGCAATGTCGTCAGCGAGTTGGATCGTCACGATGGCACCATAGTACCCTTGCAGTGTGGCCTTCGCATGCGCATGCTCCGGGTGACTCGTCAAACTTGGATGCCAGGTAGCGTGGACGGCGGGGTGAGCGGCGAAAAAACTTGCGAGTTGGGTAGCGTTCGTACACTGTTTGGCAAAACGTAGAGGCAGCGTTTTGAGGCCGCGAGCGATCAACCAAGCGTCTGACGGAGAGAGGTTTGACCCGACTGCAGTGATCACAGCGCGAACACGATCGATCTGCGAGAGAGATCCGCAGACAACACCGCCGCTGACATCACTGTGACCGCCCATGTACTTGGTGGCGCTATGCGCGACAAGGTCCGCGCCGAGCGCTAAGGGATGTACAGCGAGTGGGGTTGCGAATGTGTTGTCGATGAGGAGCACGGCACCTCTGCTGTGAGCCAGGTCGGCCAATCTGCCTATATCCGGAACGCGCATCAGGGGGTTGGTCAAGCTTTCGGCAATCAGTAGGCGTACAGTGGACTCGGCTAGGATAGCAGCTACGCTCGCCAAATCTGTAAAATCCGCTAAAGTTACTTTTACTTGGTAAGACGCCAATACTTGGCGCAGGAAAACGAGCGTGCCACCGTAGATGTCTTGAGAGACCAGCACGTTGTCTCCCGCTTGACACATCGCCATCACAGCAGCGCTGATCGCGCCCATCCCAGATGCAGAGAAACAGGCCGCCTCTGCACCTTCGAGAGTGGCCACTGCATCCTCGACTGCGGTGACATTCGGGTTGCCGTTGCGACTATACAGATAGCGCCCGGCAGGGCGGCTCGCGTAGTACTCCATGACATCGTCTACATCTGTAAAAGTAAAAACGGATGTTTGATAGATCGGCTGCGTCTCGGGCCGTGGCCACTCCGCCTCGGGATCTGTCTTCGCAGTTCTTGCACTCGCGGTTTCGCTATGCCAACTGTGCATGTTGTTGTCTCCTCGCCTTTGACTGTTCTCAAAAAGATTATACATGCACACATAGCTCTCGTCATATCAGGGAAACTAATGGGAACTACAGTGGCGCGAAGGGGCTTTGTCTATGTCTGCAAACGGCGCGCGTGCTTTTCGGCGTGCGATGCTAGCCGGAATCGGGGCCATGATCGCGATGGTAGGGGTGACAGGGTGCTTTGACCGCTCTGAACTCGAGGAGCAGGCTTTTCTCGTCACGATGATGATTGATCAAAAGAAAGCACAAGGGCCTATCACTGTCACGGCGCGTGTGGCTGTACCGAGCAAACTGTCTGGCTCGAGTGGTGGTAGCGGCGGCGGTGGTGGGGGCAGTAGTGGAGCTGACAGTGGCACGCCTGTCGTTACTGCGTCTGGCAGGACGCTTCACGAAGCGATCGGCCTGATGAACACGGGCGTCGAACGAACGATCAATCTGTCGCATATCGCGGGCGTCATTTTCGGGGAACATGCAGCTCGGTTAGGACTGCTCAGTTATGTGCGACCGCTGGTTCGTTTTCGAGAATTTCGCCGCACGCTCTATCTGTTTGTGGCGGACGGCAGTGTGGGCGATGTCATTTTAAAAGACAAACCAGTACTTGAAACTTCGGTTACAAGGGTAATCGAGGATCTCCACCAAACTAGTGAGCGTACTGGCTACGCGCCAAGCGTGCAAATGCATGAATTTCTCGGCAATCTGGAAACACCCAATGAGGACCCAGTACTGCCGATCCTCAGTTATAACAAGCAAGTGGGAAGCGAAAGCCAAAAAAGCGCTGGCAGTCCCAAGCATTTGAAGACGGACAACGTGGCGGGAGCGAGCCCAGGCACGATTAACAGAGCGGGCGGCAATCCGGTCGAGTGCGTCGGCACCGCGGTTTTTAGGGGCGATCGCATGGTTGGGCGCTTGGACGGGGAAGAGACCCGCTATCTGCAGCTGTTAAATGGGCACAGTCAGCGTATGGTCGTCATCTTGGCGGCGCCACTCGGACCTCCGGGGTATTTGAGCCTTGGGGTTCGTTACGCGGAACCTGCTCACATCAAGGTGTCGGTACATCAAAATCCGCCGACGATTCTGATCTCGCAGTCGTTTGAAACGGAGTTGCTCGGTGATGAGACCGCCCAATCTTATGTAGATAACGCGTCCAAGTCAACACTTGAACACGCCCTTGCCGATTACATCGCAAAGCGCGAAGCATTGGTCATTCATAAAGTGTTTGTCGAAATGGGTGCTGATCCGTTTCACTTTTTTGCTTATGCGCGCGGGCAATTCCCTACGTATGCAGCCATGTCGGCCTATGACTGGCGAAAGCATTTGCCAGATGTCAAAGTAACGATTAAGACTGAAGCGACCTTACGACGGATGGGCACGCAACTCAGTCCTCCTGTAGATCTGGATGCGCAGCTGGCTAAAGGTGTGGAAAGTCCGCCGCCTAAGGCCAAGGGGAGCAAAGACGCCAGTCAAACGTGACGGGTGACTTGGATGCGGGTACCAGAGTACCCCCTCATGGTCTAAACGTTTGCCGCAGGGTCGTTTGTCGAGGATACGGGCCCGGGCGTGACGGCGCCTGTGCTAGGGGCTCGCTGTGAGTAGGCGGCGTGATCTCTTGGCGCGGTGCATTGGCAAACGGATGCGGAATGGGCGCAGGATAGGGCCTGCCGGGAATCGGCTGGTAGGGGTATCCATAAGGGTGAGTGGGAGCGACATGACCACGGGGCACGCCCCCGGGGTGCGAAGGCTGTGTCGGGGCAGGGGCAGGGGCGGTCGTTTTAGAATCTGACACTTCAGCCTCCGCACTGTCATCGCTCCCGGACAATTGGTCTTTGACACTGTTCCACACGGTGCCAGCCATGGCAGCTGCCACGGACAGTAGCAGCGGGTTTTCAATGAGTGCGCGCAGTGTACTGGCGTCTTTGGTCCCTTCCGGCAGTACGCTGCCGCGAATGGCTTCGGCAAGCTGGCTGATCAGCTGTACATATTCGCGTTCGGACAACGACAGTGCCTTGCTTTCTCGTCGAATCAGCGCGCGCGTCGTAGGAGTGATACGTATGGCGCGTTTAGGCGGAGATGCTTTTTTCATGGAAGTTACCTCCGTAGTCACGTGATGGGGGTGCATGCTAATCGATCTGTTCAAAAGCGCATCGCGAACGAAGCGCGTGCAGGGTCGTAAACTTTGGGCCAAGGTTATTTTGTGGCCGCTTCTTGCCTGTGTAACTGCCGTTATACTATGGCTGGCCTACACTTACGGTGCAGGAGCAGGGTGATCTGTTGTGCAATAGAATGATGTGTGATACAATAAACCGTCAAACTACGTGTCTGAATAAGATACAGTGATGCAGTTGGGGAGAGGACTAAACGTACGTGAAGCAGCTACGCAATATCGCAATTATCGCCCACGTTGACCATGGCAAGACAACGCTTGTAGACCAGTTGTTACGCCAATCCGGAACTTTTAGAACGAATGAAACAATGACGGATCGTGTACTTGATTCGAACGATCTTGAACGAGAACGCGGCATTACCATCCTCGCCAAAAACACCGCGATCAATTACGGAGACTATTTGATCAATATCGTGGATACGCCGGGCCACGCCGACTTTAGCGGCGAGGTAGAACGCATCATTCAGATGGTGGATGGTGTGTTGTTGGTGGTGGATGCTTTTGAAGGGTGTATGCCGCAGACGCGTTTTGTTTTGCAAAAGGCGCTGGAGCAGAACTTGATTCCGATCGTTGTTGTCAACAAGGTCGACCGACCTTTCGCGCGCCCGCACGAAGTTGTCGATGAAGTGTTTGCGCTTTTCATTGATCTAGGCGCGACCGATGAGCAGATCAATTTCCCTGTGGTGTACGCCTCCGCTATTCAAGGCACGGCGTCGCTGACGCCGGAGACCCAGACAGAGAATTTCGCTCCGCTGTTCGAGACCATTATCAGTGCGATTCCGGCGCCGGTAGGTGATCCCGAAGGCTATCTGCAATGGCAGGCTAGCATCCTCGATTATAGCGAGTATCTCGGCCGCATCGGTATTGGCCGTATTGTGCGCGGTAAAGTCAAGGCGGGTCAAACGGTTGTGGTCATCAAAGCAGACGGGACGACTCAACAGCAGAAGATCAGCAAGCTATTCGGCTTCCAAGGGTTGAAGCGAGTCGAATTGGCGCAAGCGGGTGCTGGCGAGATTGTCGCGATCGCAGGGCTTGGCGATTTGACAGTAGGCGAGACCGTAGCTGATCCGCAGTGCGTGGAAGCACTGCCGAGTCTGCCTGTAGAAGAACCGTCCCTGCAGATGACGTTCGCAGTCAACGACAGTCCGTTGGCAGGCCGTGAAGGATCACTTGTGACTTCGCGTCAACTGCGTCAACGTCTCTATGCAGAACTTGAAAAAGACGTCAGCCTGCGCGTCGAGGATACAGAATCGCCGGATGCTTGGCTCGTCTCTGGCCGCGGTGAGCTCCACTTGTCGATTCTCATTGAAACGATGCGGCGCGAAGGGTATGAAATGCAAGTTTCTAAGCCTAGCGTCATTTTGAAGCGTGATGACAACGGACACCTTCTCGAGCCGATCGAACACGCCGTGGTCTCTGTACCCGAGGAGCATGTAGGCGCCGTGATGGAGAAGTTGGGCCTACGCCGTGGCGAACTGCAACAGATGACGCCCAGCGCCTCTGGAACCCGTCTCGAATTTGCGGTGCCAGCGCGCGGGCTTATCGGTTTTCGCTCCGAGTTGTTGACGGCGACGCGTGGCTATGGGATCTTGCATCACACGTTTGCTGGCTTTGAACCGTATAAGGGGGATATTCCGGGCCGCGTGGCAGGTGCTCTCGTGGCGACGGAGGCAGGACTCTCGACTGCTTACGCCATCTCCTCAGTAGAAGATCGCGGGGTGCTTTTCATCGAGCCTGGCACCGAGGTATACCAAGGCATGATCGTCGGTGAACACTCACGTGAGACTGATCTGGTCGTCAACGTTTGCAAGACCAAGCATGTGACGAACGTCAGATCGGCGACCAAAGAGGATACCAGTCGCTTGAAGACGCCGCGTTTGCTATCGCTTGAGGAATCGCTGGAATTTTTGACGGATGATGAGCTCTGTGAGATCACTCCGCAAAGCGTGCGGATTCGTAAAAAGATGTTGCGCAAAGGCGATCGCGATCGTGCGCAAAAGCAAGCGGTTCTATAGACTACCGCCTCATGGTGTCGGATGATCGACAGGCGGGCTCGCACACCTTTTCCGGTGAGCGAGCCCGTTTTTTTAGGCTAGGCTCCAGCCGCCGTCGACTGCGAGCACTTGTCCAGTGATGTAACTCGCGTGGGGCGATGCTAGAAAAGCTACCGCGTGTGCGACGTCGTCAGGCTGTCCCAAGCGCCCGATAGGCGTCTGTGCGACGATCATCTGGCGATCCTCTGCTGAATAACGTTCCAGCATCGCCGTCTCGATCGCTCCGGGTGCAAGCGCATTGACCGTCACGCCCGCAAGCCCCCACTCTTTGGCCAACGCCTTCGTCATGGCGAGCAGGCCACCTTTCATCGCCGAATAAGCCACTTCTCCTGCGGCGCCAATCAGTCCCCACACAGAACTGATCACGATCACGCGACCATAATGAGCTCTCGCCATCGCAGGCAGCGCCGCTCGCGCGCACAAAAAGGCGCCACGCAGGTGTACTGCGGCGAGATCATCCCACTCCTTCGCAGGCGTGTCCACAAGGAGGCCTTCATAGGCCGTTCCGGCATTGATCACTAAAATGTCAGGGGATGAGCCAGCCGCTGCTTGGATGGTGGCAAACAGGTCGTTTACTGCCTGCTCGTTGCTGATATCTGCGCATAAGGCTTTTGCGTAGGTGCCGTATTGACGGCACGACTGAGCCACGACCTCTGCTTCGGGTATACTTTTTTTACCATGCACAATGATACTCGCACCAGCTTGCGCAAGCGCTTGTGCGGTGGCCGCGCCAATGCCGCGCGTCGAACCTGTGACCAGTGCTAGGTGGCCTGTCAGTGGACGCAAGGTGGGGGGGCCGTAGTGTGCTTCATCTGGCATACGCGGCTCCGCCTCTCTGTGTTAATATAAGGACGGTGACATGGTGCTGTCGCACCACCGTCCACACACCAAATTTACGTCATTGCTCGGGGATAGTTCCGTATACAAATCGTGCACTTGTGCGTTTCAGAAGGGGGATTGTGGATCAGGCAGCGCACAAGCTTCACCTGATGAAGTCAATAGCATGCTCACCACAAGATTATCATAAGACCCCTCGACTTACGCTGGCGAAGTTAGCTGACGGGCTCGGGCCGCCGAGTGGCCCTACAGAGAGATCTGCGACTGCCGTATGCATCAGTCACATTGCTCGATGATTCGCCCCGACTACATGGTTCCTCCGCTTTCTTGCCCACCAAGAAATTGAGCGTCCTGTCTATCCTAACATATGATACTAGCATGTCAAATCATGAGGCGTGGTCAGAATTCTTCGGTTGGCTCAGAAGCCGCGACCACAGGGATGCTATTAGAGTCATGATGCGGAGCCAGTTGACATCTTCACGGCACTCACTGGGTTGAGCAGGGGGAGCATGATTTAGTCTACATACCCCTTAGCGAGAACGGGATAAATGTAGGTGATAAACCCAATGAGCGCAATCACAGTCCCGTGCCTGCGACTTTTAGTGAAGGATCACTACAGGTGGCTATTTCTACATCAGAGCGTCAAAAGTATGGCGAAAAGTCCGCTCATCGTATGGACTGGCTGCTGTTTTATTGCAATCGATCTGCCAGTGAGATGAGAATTTTGCACCGTCCACGCGTTGTACACTCCTTTTGTAAACGATCAAGCCCCATCGAAAAGCCTCACACGAGGTGTAGCCGGACGGTGTCTATAGAGACCTGTTGCGGCAAGGCACGTGGGCGGAGGTGCAAGCGATCCCTTTCATCGCTATGCAGTGGGTTTCACAGATTCTGTACGCGAGTGCGTCAGATCCGATGAAACATCCCCTCTCGCGCATCCCTCGATTCGTTGCGCCGTGCCCAATCAAAGGAAAGGCCACGCAGTACCAGTGATTTGGATCCGGCGTCTTTTACAGCACGGACGGATCACCGGTGTGGACGTACACAGTCCGGCTCTCGCAGTGAGGGAATGGCGAAGACCGGTTAGACAGTCTGTCTGCGGGCACATGTTGGAATCGCCCCAGCCCTTTTTCACGTCTTTCTCTCTGTCCCGAGTCAGAGAGCCTCGTAGCGGGAAGCAGCGCGTGATCAAGCCACCTCATCCGGCACCTGAT
>JAPNUP010000053.1 GCA_026627345.1 Bacillota bacterium
CCCCGTGGACTTTGACGCTGTGGAGCCCGCAGCCGAGGCCCGAATAGGAGTTCCCATTCGCAGGCAGCGACCGAGCAACAGACAGACTCCTCTTAGTCCCACTTAATCCAGTTCAGTGAGTAACCTTATTGCAGTTTCGCACCCGTTAACGGCAGAAGGGAACAACACTAAGAGACGGTAACGGTTTTCGCCGTCTTGATTGTTTCACTCAAAGTTTCCATGGAGAGCGAATACCACTGCTTGTTGTTGTATGTCCAGATTATCGTGAAATCAGGACGATTCCCAGACCACAATGCTTGAACGTATCCACGGGAAGCGTGGTGTACTGGAAAGCCGTGCTTCGTCACCAACCCCGTAATGGTCTTTGCCATCCCTATCGTTTTGTTTGCGTAAACACTACCTTGCCCTTCAGCGATGTATTTCCAATGGTTGTTGCCCCATATAACGGCGTTGTCGAATGTCTTGGTATTGCTATAATTGGCAGCCGTCACTCCGTCCACGAGTTTTATCGTTTTATGAGACGTAAACCTACGCATGTCACAGAAATCATAGGGAATGGCAAGGGAATTAAGATTACGCAGAGTACCCATGTCACCAACAAGAGAAGCCATGTCATATTTACTTGTATTGCTCCCCTTCGTACGTTCGAAGATGTCCATTCCATATCCGCCTTTAGACACATTTAAGTCAATCGCCAACTGGGTATTTTTCGGGATAGCCTTATCAAGTCTGACGGTGGTTGGTAAGGATATAGCCAATTTATACTCAGACCGTATTGTGTCTCGAACATGTCTCGGCATCTGCAACGAATCATTCATGGCGAATGTAAGAGTACGCCCAGAAGTTGCGGCTTCTGCCGTACTAGTGAGAAAAATCGAGGAACAGAAAACTGGAACGATTAAGATTAAAGAATGACGGATATTCATGATAAACCTCCCCAAAGTAACCTTCATCAGTTTGACGGAGGTGAAGTCGGTAAGGTGACATTAAAATACGGCTACAGGTCTCTGTAGAATAAGCCCGAGCCGACCCACCCGCTAAGGGTAGTTTGGCGCTCGGACTCTTCTCCGAACCGGACTTGCGACTTTGACCGCATCCGGCTCTCCATTCGAAGCATTTCACGCAGTTATCCTACGTGCCACACGCACCGCGCTTCGGTTCTCAAATCGTAGAAATTTGAGCGACGGAATAAATAGCATCTATTCCCCTAAGAGGAACCCTACTTTGCGTATACGCATGCACTTCAAACTGGAACCCTTTGCCATGTAATGGTCATTATCCATCTCAGACTACTACGATTCCTCCGTCCCGACGCATCCACTAGGGCGGAGCTGTCCATCCCGACTGGGACGAATGAATCGGTTCCCATGTTCACTATGTGTCGTCTCGCTGCCTTAGGTCGCCACTATACGCGGGGAAGATTCAGGGCGTTGCACCTCTGTACAACCCTGACCACCGGTCGAGCCGGGTCATGATGCCCAATCCAAGGGCACCATGCTCATTCCATCCACCCGTGTCATCCAACGATTTCGGGTGTTGCAGTTGACCATGCTTCGGACATGGCTTCGCTCTCGCTGACCATAGCAGTTCTTCGAGGCTAGCCCCGCATCTTGGGAGGTTGGTTGCCCCTCACGGGCACATTGTTGGATGGGCTTCACACCCTGGGCTCGCTCAAGCCCAACGCATGCCATCCTAGCCTTGGCAAGATGAGGTGCTCGCCAACCACCAGAGTTAGTGGCTTCAACACATAGCGCCTCATGGCGCACTAGACTTTTCCTGCCCGAAACGGCAAAAGCAACTGGAAACCGCTTACCCCATCTATACTCAACCGTCAAGAAAACCCAGTCCCCCGTAAGGGGCTGGGTTACTGCCACGAATGGTGAGTTCGTGGTTTTACATGGTGGAGGCGATCCGTGATAGGGCAGTACCACGGCCTCCCTCGATGTCTTAATGTGGACGCTCCTTGCGCCATTTTTGAACCGCTTCGAGTGCAACGCCCGTCAGACTCGGTCGGCCCGAAGCAGGCGCTTCCGACGTCACTCACACTGCAGCCCCAGACTTGCGGCGACTTGCTCCGGATCGTCAACACCGACGATAAGCGCATCGTAGGACGCCCCCTTCAAGGCAAATTTCAACCCTCGTTTGTTCTGGTGGTGAACCATCGCAAAAGTGTGGCCCTCTCTCGAGAGGAATGTGCCCATCGCAAAGACTCCAGGCAGTCGGCTGCCAGGCATCTTCACCCCATGAACGGCATGAATGACATCATCGAGTACGGTGACAGACCGGATGGCGGAAACGGGCACTTCTATATCCCCGTGAACCCCCTCCAATTTCTCTAGCGTAGACAGTCGCAGCACGACAGTGTCCCCTGTTCGCACGAGCTCCGCCATGACATACAGTCCCTTCGTTCGATCCTATTATTTCTATATGATAATCCTTCATGCGGAGTATAGGAAGTTCCTAAACTACGCTACAGCGTGGCCTTCTCACAGATCACCTGTGCAATCTCTTCGAGCAGACCTTGCCCTGCCCAGAAATCAAAAATCGTGTACCGTGCGCGCACCTCGCGCGCGTGTACAAGTGTGTCGTATAAGACGTCACTGGTCACCTCAAGCGAGGCGCCAGATGTTGACAGGCCCATCAACGCCAAGGCACGGCGAATATCGGCTAAACCAGACAATTCGGTCTTCAGGGCATCGACGATCGCTTGCTGGGCGTGAGCCCCCCACGTAACAGGTTTCTCCCGTTGTCGAATCCAAGCGCGTTTGTCAGACTGTTGAGCGATGACCTCATCCGCCGCAACACCCCACCGGTTCCTGACCTCATCAAACCATCCGGCATCAGGTTCAGGGTATTCTGGTTCTCGAAGACCTCGGTTCAGTGCCAGGGCTTCGTAAGCCTGCATTGTGAAGTACGTGGCAAATCCAACCTGCATACCATGGGACCCATGCCGACGCTGCTTTTTGTATGCTAAAAAGTCCCAGTAGTGCGAGCAGTGATGTTCCGAACCACTCGCCGGTCGTGAATTACCCATCATCGCCATCGCTATACCTGAGCTGAGAAGTCCCTTGAACAATGCTTCAACAGCTCGTGGATCACGCACGAGTAGGCGGTCAACAAGTGTTAGGCATTCGTTCAGTGAGCTTGCGACCAGATCATACGAGGCCTGGCACCAGTCCTCACTGTACAGGTGACAGGCCAGCTTCCAGTCGAGGAGAGAAGTTGTTTTTCCGATAAGATCGCCAAAGCCTGCCTGGATGAGCTCCCACGGCGCCCCAGCCAGCACCGATGGCAATGCAAAGATACCCACGGGCGCCTGCGCCGCCTTCGTCACTTTCATACCGTCAAACTGCAAAGCAGCGACGGTTGAGGCATACCCATCAACCGATGGCGCAGTGGCAACCGAAACAAACGGGATGCCAGACTGCGCACTTGCATACCTGCCGATGTCCGTGAGCGTCCCGCTTCCGACAACGACAACGACCGCCGCCTTTGCCCGTCCGATGGCCTCCTGAGCCAGATCGATGGCTTCCCGATCAGCAGTCAAGTGTTCACCCTCATGGGACGATGGTAACCTGAAGCGTATTGAAGAAACGTCTGCACCACTTGCCTTGAGCGCGGCGGTCACCGTATCCCCCAGCACAGCCCCAGTACGATCATCATCCACGACAAGGACACGACCCCAACTCTCGGACTGCACAAAGTCCGCTAGAGATGTCAAGGCATGTTCTCCAATCTCAATCCGCCGTATAGGCACTTCATGTACTTTACCGCATGCACAGGGCAAAGGCCTGTTCACATATGTCGACAGATCCACAGAACGTCCTCCCTTGCGCAAACGTAAGGCTATAGAAAATCCCCACACAGTTAGTGCTGTGAGGCCCGCTACAACCATTTCCCTTATTGCTGTCCGTAATATGCGGAGACTCCGTGTTTTCGCAGGTAATGCTTCTCAAGGAGTTCCTGTTGCAGGACCAAACCATCCGGATTCAGCAACTTCGTGTGAAACGCGAGATGCGCCACTTCTTCCAAGACGACCGCATTGTGCACAGCCTCTTCCGCATCCTTTCCCCATGCAAATGGCGCATGACCGTGAACGATAACACCTGGCATCGCGGCCGGGTCGCGATCTGTGAACGTACTAGCGATCACAGTGCCTGTCTCGCGCTCGTACGCTGTTTGAATCTCCTCGTTTGTCAGCGGCCGCGTGCACGGTATCTCTCCATAGAAATAGTCGGCATGCGTCGTTCCGAGCGCTGGAATTGACTGGCCAGCCTGTGCCCAAACAGTCGCCCAGGTGGAGTGCGTGTGAACGATTCCACCGATCTGCGAAAACGCCTTATATAGGACAAGGTGTGTCGGGGTATCGGAAGAGGGTCTCTTCGTACCCTCGACGATCTGTCCCTCGAGATTCACGACCACCATGTCCCCCTCGGTCATCTCTTCGTACTTCACCCCACTTGGCTTGATCACAACCAGCCCTTGA
>JAPNUP010000063.1 GCA_026627345.1 Bacillota bacterium
TCTCGAACGCAGACGCAACTGATGGCCTATGCAGGACTTGCGCCGAGAGAAGATTCGAGGGGCCCATCGACGATGCACAGGCATCAAGTATTGTGGAATGTCCATTTGCGCCGCGTCTCGGTAGAGGCAGGAAATTGTCTAATCGCTCGTTTGAATGGGCGGAATCTCGCCCCAGCGCCCGTTGCAGGTCGGGTAGCGGCCGTAGCAACGGTAGCGACATCGCGCACGCAAACGTCGCCACTTACGCCTGCACGTACCTTGGGAAGGTCCCTACTTGCGGTACTTTCGATCAAAGTGAAGCCGATGCGTCTCGGGCACGGGTTCCAGATAAAGTTCTTCGCCTCCACCATGCAAAACAACGAACTTACCCTTCGTGAAAGGAACCCAGTCCTCGCAGTAGGGGGCTGGGTTTTTGACGTTAGAGGATTGACGGCAGCTGGAATGTTGAGTCATGGGTAAATGCGTCGGAGACCAGGGCACAAATGGGGAAGCCTTCATTTGGTCGACTTAGGCTGTTCTGTGACGACTGCCTTGTAGTATAGTGCATCGGGCTTTCCGTCTAGCCCGTATGCTTCAAAAATCACGTAACGATCCGGATTACTTCCCACTAGCTGACGAATGACAAATGAATTTGAAATCCGCCCATGATAACTCACTAGGGCTAGCTGCTTCCCGACCTGCTGAGGGCCGACGACTGTCTCCAACTTATAAAGTCTGTTGTCCCAGCCCAAAATGGCCCCAGTGAGGTCTACAGATGGTTGAGCAGACGCTCCACAGCCAACTACAGCGACAGTGGCGATCAAGCTCAAGCTTAGATACAGAAGCAATGGCTTCATGCTCATTCGCCCTTTCTGAGGCCTGCAATAAGGATTTGATAACTACTGTGAATCATTATAAATCATCCTTGTCTATGCTACAGCCTGAATACCTGTACGATCTGTGATCGGAGCTGATCCACGCAGGAGACGGCCGCAGTACGGTACCAGTATGACAGTATAAACCAGCTGATCCAAGATCCTATAAATCCACCGGATTGGCATGTGCCAACTGCGTAAGGAAGTCGTATAAGGCTCCACGGCAAGGGTGCCGCGGAGCCAGGGCAATCGTCGACCTCCTTTGATTTTAAATCGGAGGGTCTCTTTATGGTTGGGCGACCAGCTTCACGCCGTTGGGGATCGCCAGGCTGAGTTTACTCTGCTTAAGCGGCTGATTGAATGTCACGCTGTCCATCGAGATGGATCCGGTGGATTGTCCCGAAGAGTTCAGGAAGGTTACACTGAAAATGACACCCGTTTTAGCGTCCACCACCATGGTGAATTGATCAGCGTTGAATCGGGCGCCATAGGAGGGATCCAGGGTTCCAGCGATCTTGTAGGCTGTTCGTCCAAAAACTGTCGAAGTTCCGGACACGGACCAACTCGAGAAATTGTCGAGCAGAGCGTGCAACAGCTCGTAGGGGTCCGTCAGTGTGTGTTCAATCCCCGCCATAGCTGGATCGGGAATGGACAAATTATTTGGGAAAGAAAGGTTTGCGGGTAACGAGGGAGACGGTGACGCAGTTTGATTGATGGTCATTTCCTGCGCCAGTCCGCGTGTCACGTCGATGTTTAGCAAACGATGTTCAGTAGACACGGTTCGAGTGACCGCCCCTGACTGGATATCGGTTACTTGCTCGTATCCCTGCGGGTTGCTGCCTTCTTGAACACCGAAGGAGATCGTCAGGTCGTTGGGAGGGAGATCATAAGTCATGGTTCCCTGCACGGTCGTATAATTGTGCGTAGCCTCAAACATCGTCTTCCACACCTGCTGCTGTGACACGATGGGGGCGGCCTGCGCGTGTGTGTTGAGTCCCACCGCTGACGAGGCGGCGATCGCAACGCCTGTCAATGCAATTGTCGCGAACAGACGGCTCTTTCTCATCATTTCATCTCTCCTTTTGCAATTTCTCTAGACATGCATCCGAATCAGCCCGGCACATTAACCTGAATGGCATCGGCAACTGCGCTCCAATTCCCGTTGGAGTTGAGCGTGACGTAGTCGCTGCCAGGATTGTAGACGTAGTAAGCGAAAAGATAGTTCCAACCGGCAGGCGCGACCTGCTGATTGAGCTCCGTGGAGGAGTCTGTCGAATCAACCGTGTATACAGCATATGGGTCGGTCGCCGATTGAGAGTCCAGCCACGCATACGCATATACCTGATCCCCTGATGTGATCAGGTTGTCCATGTAATTCCACGTGAACGTGCCCTGCTCACGGTTGTTCCATTCGGCTTCATCGGCATAGTACCCGCTCGTCTGGAAGGCGCCGTAATCCTCAATTTCACTCCACGTACCCGTCTGCGAATTGTGGGACCACTCCCAGTTCGTGGTCTGTGTTGTATCCGCGAAAGCGAGTCCAGCGGATCCTGCGAGAAGGCAGGTTGTCATACCAATCGTGGCCAATGAACGCTTCACTGACTTCATCAAAGCCATTCCTCCTTGTTTTAGGATTCCAGACAACGCAGCCTTCCGACTTGTATCCATGCATCCCCCCTCGTCCGTAGACGGTCATTCCGAAATTAGCGCCAAGTTGATTCGTCAGTGCAACAGATGAACGCCATCCTTCTCCTTAGTTTCAACTCGAACCGTTCGGACGGTTAAAACTAAGAGGGCTAAGAATGCCGAGCGTGACAATACAGACAACAGCAGAATAGAATTTGGGTAAGCAAACGGCGAAGGGGTGAGGAGAAGAGTTGGATGAGCGAAGAACAAAGATAGCATATATGTCGCGAGCTGTCTGACAATAGGCCAAAGACTGATCGCAGACGAAAATAGGAAGGGGAAAGTCAAACTCCAGATGTTTCGTGTCCAACTGTAAAGTCCGACTCCCAGAGTGACAAGCACCAGATATCCAAGTCCGTCCCAAAGTGAATCTGGTAAACCAGGAAGAACCAGATTTCTGATCGGCCATAGGTTGTGTCCGAAGTGGGATAAGAAATAAGCAATGAGAAATGGAAATAACGATATTGCGATGGAGGCGCGGTCGCGCGGTTTCCTTGTTTTTGTAAGAAAGGTGACCCCAATAGCGAAGCAAAGCATTAGAGACGGAGAATACAGAGGAAACGATGGCAAGGTAATCGCGAACAGGGCAAATAGTGCTGTGCAGAAACCGGTCAGCACAAGAATCCAAAAACTTGCTACTCCATATATTTCGCGAGTGATTTGACGTCTTAAGTGCTCGGGTTTTCCACAGTCCTTTAGAGCAGCAATTATTGCCAACTCCTTGGGAATTCCCGATTGCGTCAGATGCTCCGTTTTATCCAGTAGGTGTGACCGTATTTCCTCCGCAAGATCGACGCGCTCTTGTTTGGGAAGTAAACTAAAGCGGAACACATTTTCCAGATATTCTTCGACATTCATTTTCATTCTGAGAGCGCTCCTCGCAAGAAAGTTTGAATCACGCGCGCGTTATTGGCCCATTGTTGACGTACCTTGTGCAGTTCATCCCGCCCCTTATCCGTAATCATGTAGTAGCGGCGTCTGGGACCCTGTTCCTCTTCGGCCCAGTACCCTTGAATGAAACCTTCTGCTTCAAGGCGCCGCAGGGCGGGATACAGAGTGCCTTCTTTTATCTCAAATGTCTGGTTGGTACGCTCAAAGACAACGCGCGCAATCGCATACCCATACGAATCGCCTTCGAGCAATATGGACAACAGGATTCCGTCGATATATCCCTTGATCATCTGTCCTTCCATGATAATCCCTCCATGGGCTGTTCATTCCTATATACATCGATTACAACAGTATAGAATGACTTGCGGCTTGTCAAGTGGTGATTGCATCAGTGGTGTTCGTCAGTTGAAGGACAGGTCAAAGTCACGCAGGGGCACTGCACAGTTATGTGCGAAGGATCTGCTATGACGATCGGACCTCTGAAATACTGAAAAGTACCTGCGACGGTAGCCGGAATGGCGGCCGCAACTGATGACCTATGCAGGACTTGCGCAGAGAGAAGATTCGAGTGGCCGATCGACGGCGCCCAGGCATCAGGAAGTGTGGAATGTCCATTTACGCCGCGTCTCGGTAGATGCGGGGAATTGTCTTATCGTTTGTTTGAATGGGCGGAATCTAGCCCCTGAGTTTGGCACGGCGCCCGTTGCAGGTCGGGTAGCGACCGTAGCAACGGTAGCGACATCGCGCACGCAACCGTCGCCACTTACGCATGCACGTACCTTGGGAAGATCCCTACTTGCGTTGCTTTTGATCAAAGTGAAGCCGACGCGTCTCGGACAGGGGTTCCAGATATAGTTCTTCGCCTCCACCATGCAAACCCACGAACTTACCCTTCGTGGCAGGAACCCAGTCCCCGCACGCAGTAGGGGGGCTGGGTTTTTTGACGTTGGAGGATAGACGCAAGCTGGAGTGTTGACTATAGTTGGGGTGAGCGATTTTCAGTTGCTTCTTGCCGTTTCGGGCAGAAAAAGTCTAAGAAGAGGCGTCGAACCGGGGCTTCTGGCAGGTGGCTATCACAATTGGAGGCAGTGGAATGCACGTTCAGCAAATTGATCCGTCACAGCTATCTGCGTACGCAAAGATTCCAATTTCGTTCGAAGTGGCAACAAAGCTTGAAGTCTGTTCAATCAACAGCGGACTAGGCGGACTTCATTTAGTTGAAAAGCCATGTACACCGTATGTCAAGGACTATGACCTCCTTTCAGAGTGTCAACCGCTCAGTTGGGAACAACAGTTTGATGTGGATGCGTGGGGATTATTTGTAGCGTTCGACAAGGGCATATACGTCGGCGGAGCTGCGGTTACTCCTGAAATGGAGGGCTTTCAAAGAGGCACAGCAGTCTTATGGGACTTACGGGTCCAGCCCGATGCCAGGAATAACGGCATCGGAGAGCAACTTCTTGAAGCGGTTGTACAATGGTCCATAGAACGAGGTTACGGATCACTAATGGTGGAAACCCAAAACGTAAATACTCCAGCCTGTAAATTTTACTCAAACAGGGGGTTCGTTTTGGGGGCTATCGATGTGCACGGCTATAGCGAACCGTTGGTACAGCATGAAATTCAGCTGATGTGGTATAGGAATTTCTCGTAGGCTGTGACTGCCCTTACTCAGTTTTCCAGGTTTCAGCTGAAACCTCTTCTGCAACGGGTAACGGCTGACCTCATAATACGATCGGGCAGTTTAGCGACTGATCGACATCCAATATATTGTGCTTATCCAGGTGAGCGGAGGGTCTACCATGGGCATTAGAAATTATCTGATTGGAGGCGTCTCCGGCGTCGGCAAAACTACGGTCTGCAATGAATTGCAGCGGCGCGGCTACCATGCCATTCATGGTGACCGTGAATTGGCTTATCAAGGCGATCCGGAAACGGGTACCCCGATGGATGGCTTTAAACCCGAACACCACATTTGGCATGTAGATAAGGTAAAAGCTTTGATCGCCGATCACGATGAGGCGGCAACATTTTTCTGCGGTGGTTCGCGAAATTATTCTAAATTCATCGATCTCTTCGATGACGTGTTTGTCCTTGAGGTCGACCTGGAAACCAGTCTCCGGCGCATAGATGAGCGAGTGGCACTGGACCCAACTGACTGGGGTGGCAGACCAGAGGAACGGGAAATCAGTCGGCGTTTGTATCAAACGAAAGAAGGCGTTCCCGAAAAAGGGATTATAATCGACGCTACGCCACCGATCGCGCACGTAGTTGACGAAATCCTCCATCAAATAGAAGCGAATGAACGCCAAAGACAGTAACTGACGGTCGCTCACGGACGGCTCAAACGATGCACCCTGGATTTCTCCAGACTTCAGTTCACCCATTGCGATCGATTCAATGAGAGCCACCCGGCTTCCAGGGAAGCGGGCGGACTTAACATGGAGTGAGGGGCATGATAGGCTCGCATGTCCCGCGAAATCCCTTGGCCATTGTCTTCGTGTCTTAAGAATACTTTGGCCGCTGATCATGGGGCGACCGTGCCCTCCATTTACTGAGATTTGACCTCATCTTTGACAGTCCCAGGCACGACGTGGGTTTGTAGGCCCTATTTTCCCCTACAACACAAATAGCCCTGGTTCCAACAGGGCTACGTTCATAGAATCGGATCTCATTTTGTGTCGGCCTGGATATCCGAAGATGAATTGTTTTTGCAGGGCCAAGAAGTGGTCACGTACACGTACGACGCATGGGGCAATATCACCAGCAAGACGGATAGCACGGGCACGATGGACTTGTCGGAGATCAACCCGTTTGTGTACAAGGGCTACTGGTACGGGTGGAGCACGGGGCTGTACAACCTGAATGCGCGCTCTTACAACCCGGCGATTGGGCGGTTTCTCAGTGAGGATCCGATCGGGCCGACACCGGGGAATGCGCTGAGCTACAATGAGTACGCGTACGCGGAGAATGACCCGGTGAATCGGTTGGACCCGAGTGGGGAGTTTTCATGGAGATGGATTAATAACAAAGTTGACCAGTTGAATGAGTGGATCCCACCCATGGATGATCCGGTGGCGATTACGGTCGATACCGCTGAGGAAATTGAGACTGGGGCCGTTGACGCTGTCGAGGGAATCGAGGCATTAACTGAGGGTACGGGGAAGGCACTTTGGGGCAGTTGGAATGATTATGAGCACGTTGAAGTTGACGGACAAACATATGCAAAAATGGACGACAGATTATACAGTAAGCACGCAGTAGACAGAATGCAACCGAGCTGGAACCGCTTTGGACATCAAGTAACTACTGCAGGTGGTGACTATGGTCGAAGTGTGTCGCCAAATTACGTTAACGATGTCATTGTAAACTCCAAGGGAGTTCTTCAGGAAAACGGAAATTATTCACATACGCTTGGCTC
>JAPNUP010000124.1 GCA_026627345.1 Bacillota bacterium
TCAAGAAGATGAAATCGTCCAGGAGCGACAAGATCGCTTTAAGTTCATCCAGCGTGGTTTAGCTGTCTGCGTCGCTTTGTTGACCCTTCGACTAGCCTATATGCAATTGGTCTTGCATGAGCACTATATGGCTGTGGCAGACCGTAATCAGGTGGACGCTTTTGCGATTGCGGCTCCACGTGGTGCCATTTTGGATGCGCGGGGGAAGCCTTTGGCGGTGGATCATTCATCTTCCAGTCTCTTGTATGCATTTTCCGCTGATACCGCACGCACGGTCGCAACGCGGTTGGCGCCACACCTGAGCACCACACCTGAGGCGTTGTACGATCGTATGACAAAAGGGCTGGCGGGCGTGCATGTGCTCGTGGCGAGCCACATATCACCGCGAACGCTGGCGTACGTGCGAGAGCATCAGTCCGAGTTGCCAGGTATTCGCGTTCTTCCTGACTCTGTTCGCGTCTACCCGCAAGGTGACAATGCCAGTCATATCATTGGCTATATGAATTCCATTCCGGATGAGCTTGTCGGCAAGTATGTGCAACAGCTTGGGTTTCCCCCATCTACGAAAGTTGGCTGGAGCGGGGTTGAACGGTTTTATGACGATGCTTTGCGAGGTCGACCGGGCAGAATCGCGGTGGAGCTGAGCAGTCGCGGTATTCCGATGCGCACGTTGCCGCAGTCAGATGCCCCCACGCGCGGTCGTGATATCCGCCTGACCATCGATTCGAGTTACCAGTCTTATGTACAGTCTGTCCTCGCCCATCAAGTCACCCTGCTAGGCAGACAAGGACATCAGTCTGTGCGACACGCTATGGCAGTGGCTATTGACCCGCGCACAGGCGCGGTCTTGGCGATGGCCAGCTACCCGACCTATCAACCTGCCTGGTTCGTGCACGGAATCAGTTATAAAACCTACCAAGAAAAGTTTGCACCCGCTGAGCGAAACTGGGTCACGCAAGCGCCGATTGCGCCAGGGTCCACCATGAAGCCATTGACAGCCCTATTAGCTATGGCGCAAGGTAAGATCACTGCGCAGACGACATTTGATTGCGATGGAGGATTGCGCCTGCCTTTAACGGACGGCACCGTCATCCATTGTTGGACACGCCATGGCAAAGTAGATTTGGCGGCTGCACTCGCTCAGTCATGTGACGTGTATTTCTACCAGGCCAGCTTGCTATATGGTCACTGGCCGCCCCCTGGCAAAGAGACCTCGAGTCACTGGCTCGCCGTCACGCGCATTGCAACGCTTCGCAAACTGGAACAACTGCAGCGAGCCTTCGGGTTAGGTGTGCCGACCGGCATTGATTTGCCAGCGCAGGCCTCCGGGTACGTCAATGAGTCGGGGGGGCAGGTCACGGACATCCCGTATACTGCGATTGGCCAAAATGAAGTGTTTACACCGATGGAGCTTGGCGTCTACGCGGCAACCTTGGCCAATCGCGGACACCGTGTCACGCCTTACGTCGTACAAAGTGTAGGTGGACAACAAGTGCGCAAGCGACCGCCTGCGAGTCTTGCGCCGCTGCACCGTCTCGGAGTGACAGATGAGGACATCAGCGCTGTTTTACATGGGATGTATTTGACGTGTAATGACCCATTAGGGACTGCTTACAGCACCTTTCACTGGCCCAAGAAAGCGACCTATGTTGCGGCGGGTAAAACGGGGACAGCGGAGACAGGGGTTCAGGGATTCGATAATGCGGTTTTTATCGGATTTGCTCCCTATGACCATCCGCGAATCGCTATTGCAGTCGTGGTGCCTGGTGGCGGTCATGGCGCAGACTCTTCAGGTCCGATCGCCAGAGCCATGTTTGATCGATTCTTTGACCATCCTAGCAGGAAAATGAACGCTCGCGTTGAATAAGTCGAGATGGTAATGCCTTTGTTTAGGGGGACGGGTATGTCGTCGTTCGCAAATTCGCCTTCAAAAGGCGCGCGTGGAAATTCCATTGCGGTGAAGGGCATCCGCAATGGATTGCTCTTTTCCATCGCTGACGATGTTAGTTTTGCGGACGCTTTCGCTGAATTGACGGAGAAGCTACAGGGCGAGAAGCGGCCCGGTGAAAAGGATTCGCCTGCAGTTGCGGTCTATCTCGATTTTGGAGATCGCGAACTATCCGAAGAAGATGACAGTGCGGTGCGTGAGTTGTTTGCTGGGAATGAAGATTTTACCCTAGAGAGTATGGAGGGTGCGCCGCAGGTGCGGGATTTGCGGCACAAGGACCCCTATGTGTTGAAAAGCACAGTGCGCTCTGGGCAAGTGATCGAACACGATGGGGACATTGTCGTGATCGGAGATGTGAATCCCGGCGCGCAACTCATTGCCACAGGTGACGTGTATATCATGGGGTACTTGCGCGGTTCAGCACATGCAGGTGCGTCTGGAGACCATCGTGCGATTGTCGCCGCTACCTACTTTGATCCGATCCAGGTGCGCATCGCCGGAGTGATCCGTCGCGCGCCAGAACGACGAGTGCAGGCCGCAGAGATGGAGTTCGCTTATCTCGATGGCGAGCATATGGCCATCGAGAAGATGGAAGCGCTCGGCCAGTACAGGGCGCGTGGGCGAACTTCACGTGTCGTAGTGTAGAAGGGGGTTATCTTATGGGAGAAGCAATCGTTGTGACCTCCGGTAAAGGTGGGGTTGGCAAGACGACATCCTCAGCCAATATTGGCACTGCGTTAGCTTTGTTGGGTAAAAAAGTTTGTTTGATGGATACGGACATCGGACTGCGCAATCTGGACGTGGTGATGGGTCTCGAAAATCGGATCATTTTTGACATTGTGGATGTCGCCACTGGCGGCTGTCGCTTGGAACAGGCACTCATCAAAGACAAGCGGTTCGACCATTTGTTCCTTCTTCCGGCTGCTCAGACCAAAGATAAGTTGGCGCTCAGTGTGGATGCAGCGCGTGCCATCGTTGGCAAGCTCAAGTCACAATTCGATTATGTGATTATCGACTGTCCGGCCGGTATTGAACACGGCTTTCGAGTTGCGATTACAGGCGCTGATCAGGCGATTGTCGTCACGACGCCAGAGCAGGCGGCTGTTCGCGATGCAGATCGGGTAATAGGCCTTCTCGAGGCGGAGCATATGCCGTCTCCGAAACTGATCATCAACCGCATCAAGGCGCATATGGTGAGAAACGGAGATATGCTAGATATCGATGATATTATTGGCATTCTATCATTAGATTTGCTAGGCGTAGTACCGGATGATGAACACGTGATTAAAGCAGCGAACCAGGGAGAACCTACTGTACTGCGCCCGGATTCGCGGGCGTCGATTGCCTATCGCAACATCGCACGGCGAATTCTGGGCGATCCTGTGCCTTTGATGACACTCCAAGAGGAACAGTCTGGTTTCTTGTCCCGGATGAAAAAGATGATCGGCTTGCGCTAAGCACTGCGCAGGGCTGTACAGTCATAAGCGACCGTGGGACGCATAGGATAGGGTGGACGAGGATTCGTCACTATGCGATGGGGGGCGGGCGGTCGTGAAAAGAAGACAACGACTTTCTTCTACACGAGATAGTAGCTACACGGAAGTGCGTCCTGCTTATACCGTTTATCCCGATGATGATATGTACGGCTCACCGCGCTCTTGGTCGGGCGCGATACTCAGTCCTTCTGAGAAGGACGCCTCGTCTTTTGAGTCACGCCCAGCCGCGGCTCCCGACTCCCCTCTTGGTACGGGCACCTATCCCAGCAGGAATGGCGGTCGCAGACCGTCACGACCGCCATTCCCTGACTCCGGTCGTCATGAACGGACGTCGCCTTTTGTCACTCAGTTGATCGGTTCGATTTTCTTGCTGGGTGCTTGCTTTTTGTTCTTTCATAGCGACAAACCAGTTGCTGTCATGGCGCAAAAAGATATCACGTCTGCCTATGAGCAGGATTTTACGTACGTAGCCTTGCCACCAGCGGTGGCACGCTCATTTGGGACGCTTCCGTCATCCGGGATCGCGACCCCTGCTGTCGCATTGCCCCCACTAGACGTGGTTGCCCCACTCAAAGGGAAAGTCGTTCAGGCTTACACGAAGTTTTCTCCGGACGTGATCATCGACGGCCGGCCAGGTTCGCCTGTGGTCGCCGCGACGGATGGTCTTGTGGATAGTGCCGGTGAGAGTCAGGCGAATGGCTTTTATGTATCGATCGATCACGGCACATTCGGACAGACAGTTTACGCGCATCTCGGGCAGTTGCGGGTGCATGCGCACGAATATGTAACAGCTGGCCAAATCATCGGGTATCTTCCATCTTCAAGTGGTAAACTGACGTTTGGTTATATACGCGGCGGTTCCTATCAAAACCCTGGGCTACTCTTGCACTCTGCTCGTCCGTGAAGATACGAGGGATCGCGATTCGCATTAACCCTCTGTTTCTGGTGGTGGCAGCAGTCGCCGCGTATGGTCACGCGCTGCCAGAAGTCATGGGGTTATTTTTTGTCGTCATTTTGCACGAGCTTGGTCACGTACTCGCCGCCGCAAAGCTGGGTTACCAAACGGAAACGATCGAATTATTGCCGTTTGGAGGTGTGGCGCGGCTTCGCTCTGGGCATTTCGGTTTTACCCCAAGCCATGAAACCATCATCGCGATCTGTGGACCATTGGTGAACCTCGCGCTAGCTCTTGGCGGGGCGTTGCTTCATTTGTGCGGTTTGCTGAGTGGGCCTTCAACACAGGCGTTTGTTACCTTAAACCTCACATTGCTTTTCTTCAACCTTCTCCCAGGCTTGCCGCTCGACGGAGGGCGAATCGCTCGAGCCGGACTCGCTAGGTCTAAAGGGTATTTTGAAGCGACGAAAGTGGTGACGCGCATGTCATTTCTCCTGTCGGCTGCTTTGATGACTGTGGGGTTTGCTTCGTTGTGGCTCGGCTATGCGGATGCCGGATTATTATTACTTGGCTTCTTTTTACTGGTTTCTGCTTATACAGCGAGTAAACAAACAAGGTACGATCTCTTGCGTTTTCTCGATACGAAGCGTCGGGAAAGAGGAGATCAGGCGCAACCGATTCAGGCGTTCGCGGTGGGTGCCGACACATCGATCGCAGATGTCGCAGCCCGACTGAGCCCGGGGTCTTATCATGTGATCTACGTGCGCACAGATCACGCACAGGCGGACGCAATTCATAGACTGCGACCTTCTGCGTGGCCCGGACAGATAGGGGTCGTGAGTGAGACTCAACTGCTAGATGCTGTTTTTTTAGACAGCAAGTGGACTGAGCCTGTCGCTGATTTGGTACAGACGTAATGTGACACAATCGCGGCTCAGTTGCGCTAGCGGATGCACTGTGGTATATTGTTTCGGTGCCTTTACAGGCATTTATGTGTTGAACATGGCAACCGCATGCAACAGGTTTTAAAACAGTCTGGAATGTTGACTGTACCTGCAGGCCAGCGAGTCCTACATGGTGGAGGTGTGCGTATAGTGTACGCAATTGTTGAAACAGGTGGCAAACAGTTTAAGGTGACCGAAGGCGGCACGATCTTCGTAGAGAAGTTGAATGTCGCGCAAGGCGATACAGTGACTTTGGACAAGGTTCTGCTGATTGAGCAAGACGGTTCTGTGAAAGTGGGATCGCCGCTTCTGGCAGGTGCAACAGTCACAGCGTCAGTCATTGAACATGGCAAAGACAAGAAGATCATCGTCTACAAGTACAAATCCAAGAAAAACTACCGCCGCAAGCAAGGTCATCGCCAACCGTTTACCAGGTTGCGGATTGATTCCATCAAGGCGTAACTGTAGTGATTGTCACAAAGGTGAAAGGCTTTGGACTTGCTGATTTGCGTACTGCTTTGCTTACACACATCGTGATCAGCGGGCATGCGGGATCAGCTAAGCACGGCCGCGATTTGGTATGTGCCGCAGTTTCTGCGCTATCGATTAATTTCGTCAATGGTGTAGAAGTGCTGTGCGGTCAGGATTTGCATGCCGAGGTGAGTAGTGGATGGCTGTCTGTCAGCGTCCCTTCGAACGAGTGTGTTCAGCAACTCGCGCGCAGTCTTGTGTTCGGCATGAGTAGTCTTTCGCAGGAATATAAGCGTTTTGTGAAAATGGTTCTAGAGGAGGAAGTCTCGTGATTCGTTTTGATCTTCAGCTGTTTGCTCATAAAAAAGGGGTTTCATCTACCCGCAATGGTCGTGACAGTCAAGCGAAGCGTTTGGGTGTTAAACGTGCGGATGGCCAAGTGGTCACCGGCGGAAGTATCTTGGTCCGCCAGCGTGGCACGAGAATTTATCCAGGGCTAAACGTTGGCTTGGGTTCGGATGATACGTTGTTCGCCAAAGTGGACGGTCGCGTGAAATTTGAGCGCTATGGTCGCGATCGCAAAAAAGTGAGCGTATACCCTGTGGCAATGGAAGAAGCGGCGGTTACAGTCGCGAATGCGTAACACTTGATGTAGCGAGGAACAAAGATAAGCCCAGTTGCGCTCGCAGCGCGACTGGGCTTATCCTCTATCTTACGTGTGCAGTCAGTATAAAGGGTTAGGTGATGTGAGTTGTTCGTCGATATGGCAAAGATTGAAGTAAAAGCCGGCAACGGCGGCAACGGAATGGTGGCGTACCGGCGCGAGAAATACGTCCCAATGGGTGGTCCCGCAGGGGGCGATGGTGGCCGCGGTGGCGATGTGATTTTTCGCGTGGATGAAGGATTGCGTACACTGATGGACTTTCGCTATCAGAGACATTTTCGTGCCGATCATGGCGAGAATGGGCGAATCAAGAATCAGCACGGCGCAAACGCCAAAGATTTATACGTTAAGGTACCACCAGGTACGATTGTACGTGATGAGCAGACAGGAGCCGTACTCGCTGATTTGACAGAACCTGGACAGTCTGTTGTTCTGGCGCGGGGAGGCCGTGGTGGAAAAGGCAATGCCCACTTTGCCAATGCCCGCAACAAGGCACCCGACATGGCAGAGCGCGGTGAAGCAGGACAGTGCAAGATGGTGATTCTCGAACTGCGCGTACTAGCTGACGTCGGTTTGATCGGGTTTCCAAGTGTGGGGAAGTCCACTTTTCTTTCCGTTATTAGTGCAGCGACCCCGAAGATCTCTGAGTACCACTTTACCACTTTATCACCGAATTTAGGCGTTGTGTCGCTCGGTGATGAGCGTTCCTTTGTCGTGGCCGACTTGCCCGGTTTAATCGAAGGGGCCTCTGAAGGACTTGGGCTCGGACTTGCGTTTTTGCGTCATGTGAGCCGCACGCGTGTACTTGTACATGTGATCGATATGGCGGCGACCGAAGAACGGGACCCAGTGGAAGATTTTCATGTGATTCAACATGAGTTGGCCGCCTACGATGAATCGCTGCTACAAAGACCTCAGCTGATCGCTGCCAACAAGATGGATGTGCCAGCAGCAGCCGACAATCTGGCCGCGTTCGTCCGAGCTTTGCCTGACCGAGAGGTATTTCCGATATCCGCAGCGACTTCCTCTGGCATCGAAGATCTGTTATTGCGCGTCGAACAGCTGTTACAAGCGACAGCGCCGATTGCGCAACCGGAAGCGGAAATTGGCGCAGAGGTTGGACAATATCGCTCTCGCGAAAAAGAAATTTCGTTTGAGATCATCAGGGATAATGAATTATTTATCGTTGACAGCACAGAACTGGACAAAATTGTGCAAATGACGAATTTTGATCAATATGACGGTGTGAAACGCTTCCAGCGCATCATGCAGCGTTCCGGCATTGATGATGCATTGCGTGAGCATGGCGCAAAAAATGGAGATCAAATCCAAGTGGGCGACATGGTCTTTGATTTTGTCGAGTAAGGAGAGATCTGCTTGTATCGTGGAAATGAAGGCGTGACGCGGGACTTTGTCGCGACAGCTTTGGTTGTACATGAACAGCGGGTGGTGCTCTTGCATCATCGAAAACTCGGCCGCTGGTTGCCACCAGGGGGCCACATCGATGCGCCCGAACTACCGGACGCGGCGGCTATTCGGGAAGTTCGTGAGGAAAGCGGACTTGATGTGGAGTTGTTAGCCGACTATGAGCCAGCGGGTTTTGATCACGCCTTGGCCCGGCCAGCGGGTATTCAGCTAGAAGATATCGAACCGGGGCACCAACACATCGATCTGATTTATTTTGCTAGACCTGTTGGTTCCACCGAACTGAGCGGGAATGATGAGTCACTGGATATTCGCTGGTTTACAATCGAAGAGATGCGAGCTACCGGTGTCAGTGATGAAGTGATTGCCTGGAGCCAAAAGGCAATCGCGGCAGTCGGGACGCACAACGCTCATAAGGACGTATGAACCAGGAATCGACCGCAACTTTAAGGATCCCGCTCACGGTTTTACAAGATAGTACAGCCTACTGCCATCGCCGCCTCCCATACGAGAGTGGCGGTTTTCTTGTGGGTCGTAACGATGGCGACGGAGTCGGGACCGCGACGCGGTTTATGGGTGTCGAGACTGCCATCATGCGTACGAATGGGTTTATGTTTCGTGCATGCGATGTCTTTGAGGCGTTGTTGACATGCGATCAGCAAGGTGAGGTACTATTGGCCACTGTCCACAGTCATCCCTATAGTGCCCCCATTCCTTCCGTAACAGATTTGACCGTTGCATGCGGGCATGCGTCGCTGCTGCATTTGATTATTGGCTTTTCCTCGCACCCCCCTGAGTATGCGCTATACGCGTATATGCTTGCGAAAGACAAAACCCCACAGCCAAAACGGTTGGCGATGAATATCACGCTTTCTTCATAATCATGTTCCATTCTCCAATAGCGAAAAGGGTTCTGCCAGCGCTTCCCGAACGGTCTATAGCAATGACCTGAGGGGAGTGCTTGGCTTTGCGCGAAGGGTTACTTGAGGAACTCGTGTCGACCGGTATCTGGTTGCAGGCTTCGGACATACACTTCGACCCGACGGGAGAAGCGATACGGCTCATCTATCGGATCCATGGCAGACTCATCGCGGCGGACGCTGTCTCGCATCTGCCGCACGAGACAAGTCGGGCTATCGTTTCGCGGCTCAAGGTACTCGCTCGCATGCAGTTGGGAGAGCAGCGCCGCGGACAAGACGGTCACGTGCGCTTGGAAACGGCACGTGGGATCTGTGATTTACGAGTCGCCACTGTGCCTACACTCGCAGGCGAGCGAGCGGTTGTACGCCTGTTTCCTGAGGAACACGCCTCGCTTCAGTTGCACGAACTCGGTATGCCCCATGCCATGCTTTCTTCGTTACAGCGCATCGTACAAGAGGGGGCAGGAGGCATCGTGCTCGTCGCTGGTAAGATTGGAGCCGGCAAGAGTACGACTTTGCACGCCTTGATGCGTGAGCACGTTACGCAAGGCGCCTCTGTGATCACGATAGAAGATCCTGTGGAAAGGCGCGTTTATGCTTTTCATCAGATGGCGGTAGATGATCGACTCGGGTGGTCTTTCTCCGAATGCTTACGTGCGGCACTACGCCAAGATCCCGATTGGCTGATGATCGGCGAGATTCGCGACGCGGAAACTGCGCACATCGCCGTGCGAGCGGGTCTGACAGGGCACTTGATCGCAGCGACCGTACACGCAGACGACGCGCGACAGGCACTGTTACGGCTTGTGGAACTTGGCGTTGCGCCAAGTCTCGTGGCGCAGTCAGTGCGTTTGGTCGTTTGGCAGCGGTTAGCCGAGGTGTTGTGTGATCACTGTCAAGGAAGCGGTTGTGAACAGTGCGCCGGAGTCGGTGTGACTGGTCGAAAAGCTGAGTTTCAAGTCCTGGATCGCATGGAGGCACAGCGGTTTCTTCTCTCTCCTGAGCGTGTAGACAAGCACGATCCTCGCAAACCAAAATGGTCAGATGAGCGTACAGAAGTGCGCCATTTCGTCAGTGCTTCGCGCCTGCCACGAAGGGTGAAGCGAGGTGTAGCCGATGAAGGTCTGGTCGTCGCCGAGAGCCCGGGTGTCTTCACGAACGATCGAAGGCGTTCTGGGCGACTTGAGTGATTTGTTGCGCGCTGGCGTCGACCTCGATGTCGCCTTGCAGTTGTTGTCCGAGAACGCCAGATATCGACGAGTCGTGGACCATCTGCGCAAAGGCGTTCTCGAAGGCACTTCACTAGCGACGTCGCTGCGTGATGCAGGTGTTCAGGGCGAGGTGCAAGCTTTTATCGAAGCCGGGGAGGTGACCGGTGCGTTGGCCCAAGCATTGGCCCTCGCGGCGCACTACCTCGAAAGACGGCGAATGGTGTGGGAGCAGGTGATGAAGCTCGGTTCCTACCCTGCGTTGCTAGTCATTTTGACTAGCTTAGTCATGTATTTGCTAGCGGCCATCGTCATTCCCTCTTTTGCCAAAATGTATACGGCGATGGGAATACAGGAAGGCACTTCATTGCAATGGTTGTTCTTGTTTTCACGGGTAGTTACAGTGTCTGCGCTGCCCGTGCTTGGATTCGTGCTTGTTGCGGGGAGCGGTCTTTACCTGGCTCGGCAGCGGGTACGAGGGGCACTTCGCGCTGCTTGTATGAAGGTCGGCTATCTGCGCAGTTTCTTACAACTGGTGTATAGCCATCGTATCTTTCACTTGTTGGCCTTTTTGCTTCAAGGCGGCGTGGACGTACTTCGGGCAGTCACGTGGTTACAGCATCTTGACATTGCCTCGTTAGGTCATCGTTTCCAGAAAGTTCGCGCAAGCATGGAGCAAGGGGACTCGCTTGTCAGTGCGTTCCAACATATCTCCGAACTGACGCCAGTGGTGTTTCAGATGCTGTCACTGGCTGAAACGACTGGGGACGTTGTCACTGCGACGAAACAAATATACGAATATCTGGAGCGGGCACGGGTACGGCGCCAGGAACAGATCGCGCGGATCGCAGAACCTATGATCACCTTGGTCCTAGGCGGAGCGGTCGGTCTAGCCACCTTGTTGTTGATGATGCCGATGATGCAACTGATCTCCCAACTTTCGTGAGAAGGAGCACCATAGCGATGAAAAAAGTGCGTAAAGAGGACGGCTTTACACTGATAGAAATGATTGTTGCATTGTTCGTCGTATCCGTGGTGATGGCGATTGCCCTGCCGAATCTCCAGGCGGCTGGGACGCGCGCGGCCACGACATCGTGTGAAGGTAATGAGCGTATGATTCGTGCTGCTTTAGCGGAGTATTACCTGGACAATCACCACTATCCACAGGAGGCCACGGTTACTGCACAGCTGGCAGATCTGAAAGCAGGTGGATACTTGGCGACAACGCCTGTCTGCCCCAGTTCTGGGTCATATGTGATTACAGTGTCCCCTGACGGCACCAACGTGACCGTATCTTGCACGGTTCACGGGGAACTTGGAGATGCGTGAGCAAACTGCAGAGCAGGGCTTTTCCCTCATCGAGGTGATGGTCGCTCTAGCCGTCTCGACACTACTCATGGCGATTGCCCTACCAGACTTCTCAGCTTTGGTCGATCGGGCTTTTCTTTTTAACACCACTTGTGAAATCGTGGGCGACCTGCGCGATCAGCAGGCTTTGGCGCGTGCGCAGCAAGCTTATCAGGAAGTCAGGTTTGCGCCATTTGCGCCGTACTACCAATTGTACAGTGACGGCATCGGCTATACGCGATATACAGGGTTTGATCCTGGGGTGATGTATGAAGATGGGTATTTGCACCTTCCCCAACCGACAGTTCGCTATAACCTTGCGGGGAACGTCAATGAGAGTGGAAAAATCGGTCTAGCAGATCGTGAGGGGGATAAACAGACGATCGTTGTTTGCCTAGATTCCGGTGAACTGCGTTTTACTCACGGCTTACTCGGGTCTTGAATGGCAGCGTTTGTGTGTTCGATGTCTGGGGGTGGCTGCAGTGAGTATTGCTGAGAGTATCATTGCCGTCTGGATATTTTCACTCTTGACAGTTTTAGTCTATGCCAGTTCACAATCAGAAGCGCTACTTTTGGTGCGGACTGCCGCACATGAACAAGGGACTGCGCTTGGTCAAGGTACTTTACAGCGTGATGGACGCCTACTCGCACAAGGGAAAGCTGTACTCGGGGCGGGTGTGGTCACGATCAGTGGACAGCCGTTTCTTGTATCGGGTCAGACAGTTCGCGTAGCGACGTATCTGAGAAAGGTGACAGTTACGGTACGCACCACGACTTTACGTCCGCCGCTTATTTTGTCACTCAGTACCTTGCAAGCGGTATATGGACAGTGAATAAACAAGAAGGGTTTACGCTCGTTGAGACTGTTTTTGCCATGTTCATCGCCGCTATCGCTATTTTTGGTGCGGTCGCAGCTTTGTTAGCTGCCGTTTCTCTCAGCCATCGCGTATTTACGTTTTCTCAGGAGGCAGATGACGCCAATTTGTTGGCCACCTTTATCGAGCGAGATATGAAGATGGCAAGCCATTTCACGTTTCGCGCGCAACGACTTTGGATTACGGAAGATGATGGAGTCGTGAATTCGTACTGGATGGATGCGCAAAGTACGGACATTGATCGCGCGGTGAATGGTCGCGGTGTGATCGTCGTGTCCACGCATGTTGACTCCGTCACTTTCTCCGTCTTGCCAGAAGGGGGACTCGAAACGGATGTGTCCTATCTCTATGAGGGTGTCTCGTATATGGAGCAGTTACAAGTGGATTTTGGTGAAGGGACGCTTGGGTAAAGGTGAGAAGGACGGTTTTGCTGTGCCCATCGTGTTGCTATCACTGACAGTGGCCAGCATCGCGATCGGGTCGGCGACGCTGCTGCTTCAGGACGAACTGGACCGGCAGAGTCAAACTGACGCATCGACCAAAGCGCATAATGTTGCCGTTGCAGGACTTGCAGTGAGTATCGCACAGTTGAAAGACGAGGGCAGTTCGACGCCAGCCCAAGCCCAACAGATCAGTGGCCATTTTCAAGAAGGTGACTATGTAGCGACCATTACCCCTAATCAGTCGAAGTACGACATCGCGATAAAAGCTCACTTACAAGACGGGACACAAGCTAGCGTCCAAGTGGTGTTCGACCTCCAAAAGCAGTCAGTCAGTGACTGGCGCGAGCAACCATGATTTTTCGCTGGTGAGAAATGGGTGGGTGTGAGGTGTGCCTTTCTAGGGCGAGTATGCTACCATGAGCTTATGGAGGGATGCTGTATTGCTGATCGCTCTGATAGGCTTCACAGGGTCTGGAAAGTCGACTTTAGGGCGCGCACTCGCCATGGATTATGGATTGCCTTGTTACGATTCGGACAAGTGGATTGAACAGCAATCAGGCTCATCCATTGCGCATTTGTTTGCGCTAGAAGGGGAAGCTTCTTTTCGTGAACGCGAGGCAGACTGTATCCTCCAGTGCATTCGTTCGCGCAGTACGGGAGTCTTAGTCACAGGCGGAGGCGCAGTGCTCAAGGCGCAAACCCGGGAACTGCTTCGTACGCGGTGTTTTACCGTGCATGTGCAGGCGCCATTAGATGTGATTTGGCAGCGACTGCAAGGGCAGACAGATCGACCGCTGCTTCAGGGATCCGATCCATACAGTAAACTTTCGAGTCTTTATGACAGTCGATCTGGACTTTATGACTTTGCGCACACAGTGGTCTCCTCGCTCGATATGAAACGGGCGGCGAGCCAGATTGTCGCTGGGTGGTTGCAGTTTACGCGTGATGAAGGTAGAGTGGATGGACAGTAAACAAGGGGCTTGTCCCCATCATTGACGCGAAGAATAAGCGACTACGTTGTTATGGTGCAATCGATCTAGTCTGCAATCGGGATAGTTACTAAATGGTTCTTCTGACATGTGACAAGCTAATTTTTATGGTAGAGAGCGGTGGATATTGACGTGTGTGGTATTGTGGGTTTTGTTGGCAGGCGCGGCCAAGAAGGGGATTTGGATACGGTGCAGGCAATGAATGCCGCCATCATACACAGAGGGCCGGATGACGACGGCTATCTGGTGGATGGGCCTGTTTGTTTTGGTTTTCGCAGGCTCTCCATTATCGATGTATATGGTGGTCATCAACCGTTAGCCAATGAAGATGAGACTGTGTGGATTGTGTTTAATGGAGAAATCTACAATTACAAGGAACTGCGCAAGCGTCTACAAGAACTGGGTCATCGATTCAAGACGGACACCGATACAGAGGTGATCGTGCACCTCTATGAGGAATACGGAGAGCAGTGTGTCACGCATCTCAGAGGCATGTTTGCTTTCGCCATTTGGGATTCCGTGCGCGATCAGGTGTTCATCGCTCGTGATCTGTTTGGGATCAAACCCTTGTATTATACCTTGGATGATAACCGCTTGGCATTCGCCTCTGAAATCAAGAGTTTGCTGCAGGTGCCAGGTGTCTCGCGGGAGATCGATCGCGAGTCTTTCTGGCATTACCTTACTTTTCAATATGTACCGGAGCCGCGAACGATGTTTGTCGACGTGGCGAAATTGCCGCCGGCTCATTATCTCCTGATTCAAGGCGATAAAGTGGTCCTCGAACGGTACGAGCAGTTGCAGTTTGCGCCGACGGATCAACCGTTGATTCACTACGTGGAAGGCACGCTCACGCGACTGCGTGACTCCGTGCGCGTCCATATGAACAGCGATGTGCCGCGCGGGGCCTTTTTGTCGTCAGGGGTGGACTCGAGTGCCATCGTGGCTCTGTTAAAGGAATTGGAGGAAGTACAGACCTTCACGGTTGGGTTTGAGGGCGCAGGTGGAATGAGTGAGATCGGCTTTGCCCGTGAGACGGCGCGCCTCTTGAAAACCGTTCATCGCGATACCATTATCAGCGCGCAAACCTATTTAGACGAACTTCCGCGGCTGGTCTATCATCAAGATGAGCCTTTGGCCGACCCCTCAGCGATTGCCCTGTATTTTGTCTCTCAGTTAGCCAGTCAATATGTCACCGTAGTATTGTCGGGTGAAGGCGCAGATGAGATATTCGGTGGCTACACCATTTATCGGGAGCCGCTGTCGCTAAAAATGTTTGATTTCATTCCACCGAGTTTTAGACGTCGTTTGGGCGATGTGGCTCAACTTTTTCCGGTAGGAATGAAAGGCCGGAGTTTTCTGATGCGCGGATCGAAACCTCTGGAAGAGCGCTTTTTCGGCAATGCCTATCTTTTTTCGGAAAAGGACAAGAAACAGTTTGTCCACGCTTCTGTACAAGGCGCAAAATCTCTTCAATCGACGGATGTCACGCGTCCCATCTATGAACGGGCAGGTGACACGGATGATGTGACGCGTATGCAGTTTCTCGATTTGCACACATGGTTGCCCGGTGACATTCTGATGAAAGCAGATAAGATGACCATGGCCAACAGCCTCGAGCTGCGCGTTCCGTTTCTCGATCGCGAAGTCTTCCGCTTTGCCGCTCAGATTCCGGCCAAGTACCGTTTAGCTGGGGGCACGACTAAGTACGTGTTACGCGAAGCTGTGCGGGGGCTTTTGCCTAAGGAAGTCACTGAGCGCAAAAAGCTTGGATTCCCGGTTCCGACGCGCAAGTGGTTGCGCGATGAGCACTATGAATTTGCGCGGGAGATGATAGGGTCTGGGGCGTGCGATGATTTGTTTGATCGCACTTACGCGCTGACGCTCTTGCGCGAGCATAAAGAAGGCGTACGCGATCACGCACGCAAGATTTGGGCTCTGGTTATTTTTCTGCTTTGGCGCCAGATTTATGTGGAGCAGTCACGGACATTTGTCTCGAAGGCGCCTGAGTCTGTGATCATCAGACGTCGCAAAAACCAGGATCAGACGTTAGCAGGGGTGTCCGGATGACACTAGAACGCATAGGGGACGCATTGCCTGAAAAACTGCGCGGACAGGCGTCTGGACTACGTCGGACGCTCGCGCAGTGGCGCGAGGTGATCCCAGCGCTCGCTTCTCTCGATGTGAAGGAAGATTCTGTACGTCGTGCGGAACCGTTGCTTGTACATTTATTGCAACAAGAGCGAGTGTGTTCGCGCTGTACAGGGTATGAATCCTGTGGAAAGCTGGGAGACGAGCAAGGGATGTATGACCATCTGATGGAGTATGGTGGGGAACTCTGGAGCCAGACAGCCTACTGCGAGCCTTATCTCGAGTACCAGGCGCGTGCCCGTTTAACGCGTTATCAGGCGTTCTCATCGCGTTCCGCTTACGAGCAGACACTGTCTTTTGAGAATTTTCCAGCGGTGCAGCGCAAACGCAGGCCCCAGCTAGTGTCCACCGCTGAGCATTTTGCAGACAAATATCAGATAGGCGAGCAAAGTAAAGGCATTTACGTTTTTGGACCGGCAGGCGTTGGTAAAACTCACTTACTACAAGCCATGATCAAGCGTCTTGAGGAACGTCGTATCCCAGCCATTCTAATTCGCGCAGAGGCGTTATTTGACCGATTGCGCAGCGTGATTTCCGAAGGCGGCGATATCGAACCCGTCCTGGAAGCTTTCTCGCTGGTGCCGGTTTTGGCCATCGATGAGATCGGTCAGGAACGAGCCAATGAATTCACGCTCGAAAAGCTGTTTCGGGTGATTAACTATCGTTTCTCCGCCAAACTACCCACGCTGTTCGCCAGTAACTATGCGCCGCCTGACCTCTACCAACGCCTGGCCACTGATTTGATGCCGATTATCGATCCGCTGCGCAGTCGCCTCATCGGCATGAGCCGTGTAGGCGATCTGACGGGCGAAGATCACCGCATTGCAAGCATGGAATTGCTCGACGTTCAGGAGCGCTAATTAGTCAGACGGGGCAGTGCTGATCCCCGCCTGACTAGCCTTAGCTCGATACCGCGTCTCCGCGGGGCGCCTGCGCGAGATACACCATGGCGCACTGCATAGGTCTGACTTCGACGCGCGGTTCTGTACGCCAAATCATCTCAGCACGCCTGAGTTCTTGTTCAGCTGCACGCGTCAGTGGGGACACGACTGGCTCTTCGAGCGGTTTTGCAACGCCTCCGTTTTTTTGTTGCGCAAAGTCCTGTAGCTGCACCACTTTGGCATGGCCCGCAACTCCAGCCACCTCTGTCGGTGTTGGTTCGCTCACAACCGTCTCAGCGCCCTCTGTCGCAAGAGATGCGTAGTACTGATCGAGAGCGGCAAGCTCCCCTTGCAGTTTTTTGGTGGCTTCCTTAGCCCAGGTATGGTCGCTGTTTTTTACTCGCTCTTGCACGCAGTTCATGACCAAAGAGAAGACTTGGTCAAAATCCACAGGGACCGGCAATATTTTGGTGGCCAGCGGCCGATCATCATGCAACTGGCGAGCAAGCAAATCCGGCATCACATTAGCGGTGATCTGATAGTCGCGCAGATCCACAGCAAACGCTTCGAGTACATCTTTTCGGCGATCGGACATGTACGAGATCTTCACTGTTAGAACAGCGTACGGCGTAACGACAGGAGCCGATTCATACGCGGCGGCGAAGGCGCCGTGGTTTTTAGCGCTTGTCATGATCCGGAGCATCCGGTAACACCCTGGCGTGATGCGTTCGACCTTGGCACCCGCGGGTGCGACATCGGTCACTGCGTCCTCAGTAAAAGTCAGGTACAGCACCGTGTTTGGCGGGTTCTCATTCATCGCTTCCGCCCACATCCAAAAAAAAGGGCGATCGGTCAACTCTTTGTCTACTTCTCTTGGCAATTCCACGCAAAGAGTGCCAGGTGGGCTTGGATAGATCGTGGCGCCGACACCTGTAAAGTAACGAAGACAGAAGCTTTCAAGGTACTGTGGGGTCAGGCCAGATGCTTCGCTGACAGGCTCATCGATTTGAGAGTCCACTGATATTCTCCTCTGGTTGCAAGATGGTTGGCTAAAATCACGCAATCAACTGATCGGCGCACCACTGACAAGGTCCTGGTCGCGAATCTGTACGCGCTTTGATAGGGCTGACAACCTCGCCTTGACTTCTAGCGGATCATTGCTCTCCATGAATGTGGACATCAGGTCCTGCTCAAACGCCTTTGGACCTAAGATCACATCGAGTTCTCCGATGATCATTTCAAACATGCGGATCTTGTCTTGTAGAAGCGACACCATGTGTTCCTCGATTGTCCCTGTCGTGGCGAAGTTGCGGATGTATACAGGGCGAGTCTGACCAAGACGATGTACGCGACCAATGCGCTGCTCGATGCGCATAGGGTTCCACGGCAAGTCGTAGTTGATGACTTGGTTGCAAAACTGTAGATTGATCCCTTCGCCGCCTGCCTCCGTGGCAATCAGCACTTGGGCTTTGTGTTCAAATAGGTCTTTCATCCAGTCTTTTTTCCCGCGCTTGTAGCCGCCTCGATATAAGACGGCTTTGATGTTGGATTGTTGTAGCATATACAACAAAAAGTCTTGGGTCGCGCGATACTCCGTAAAAATGATTACCTTATCGTTGATCTGCTTGACCAAATCCACCACTTTGTTGACTTTCGTATAGCTAGGCACGGATTCAGCCATGTGATAAAGCTCCTGCATACGCACCTTTTCTTCAGAAGTGATGCGCTTATCTTTCATCATGGTCTCAAGGGTACACATAGCAGCGTAGGAACTGCTGCAAATCTCACGTTGTAAGGTGATGAGTGAGAGGATGCTACGCTTCTTTTCCTTGCGCCTGGTGTACTCTTCGCGAATAAAGGCGGTGACCTGATCGTAGAGCTGTCGTTCTGCGTCCGATAGCGCCAGTGGGATCGGTTCGACGATTCTTTCCGTAAATTCGACATCGCTCGTCTGTCGTCTGTTGCGTACCATCACTTCGCTAATAGCCGATCTTAGCGCGACTGGATTTTTAGGGGTTCGCTTGCGATCGACGTGTTCTGCACGGAAACTCGCGGCATTGCCTAATTGCCCGGGTTTCAGTAAATTGATCAGGTTGAATAGTTCCCGCATATCGTTTTGTACAGGTGTGGCTGTAACCAGAAGTAAATATTTTTTACGGATCTCATTGACGATTTGCCAGTTGCGCGTCTTGCTATTCTTCAATTTGTGCGCTTCGTCTATAATCACGAGATCGTAATCTTGAGCGAGTACTTGACTGCGGTGAGGTTCGCGTTTGGTCGTGTCCATGGACGCGACCAGTACATCATAAGTCGCCCATGACCACTCGTTGCGCTGAGCAAAAGCGTGAATCGAGAATTTTTCATTGAGTTCCCTTGTCCACTGCAAGACCAGCGACGCTGGAACCAAGATGAGCGCTTTTTTGACCAGACCGCGCACGATGTATTCCTTGAGAATGAGTCCGGCTTCAATGGTTTTGCCAAGGCCCACTTCGTCAGCAAGCAAGGCTCGTCCGCGCAATTCATTGATGACCCGTTTGGCGGTTTCGATTTGGTGTGGGAAAGGCACCACGTTGGGTAAGACGCCAAGACAGGACAATTCGTCGAATGACGTGGAGAGCAGGCGCTGTTCAGCTTCATAAGCGAGTTGAAAGAGAATCCACTTTCCGGACGGCATTTCACCGCGCGAGGATAGCAGTTTGCGCAAATCGTCTTGAGGTAGGTAGCTATACATGGCGCAGTTCCAACTTTCTTTTGAATTTGCTCACTAATATACGCAGTATGTCCGCGAAACCGGATTGGCAATCCCCGCAAACCTTTTGTATACTGAGAAGCAAATGATACTTATGCGGATGAACACCGTGGGAGAGTGTGTCGAACCTGCGATCGTCGAGCGGTTTTCGTTCGTCAACGCGCGCTAGACACCGCCGAAGGAGCAAACAGAGGGAGCGGTCCCGCCTGTGAATCTCTCAGGCTACCTGACTGCGGTTGGACGCATCTCTGGAGAGCGCCTCCACTTCGAGGCCACCAACGGGGCAAACGACACATAGATCGTAAAGCTGCACTTGGCTTTGCTTTGGTGTGTACGCGCGAACTCTCAGGTGAAAAGGACAGAGGATACCGAACTCCATTTCGGTGTCCTTTTTTATTTGCAAAACGGGAGGTTACAAGGTGGCAGATGATCAGTTGCGGCGAACGCCGCTGTATCCGCTGTACGAAGTATGGGGCGGCAAGACGATCGACTTTGGTGGATGGGAGCTTCCAGTACAGTATTCGGGCATTCTCGCGGAGCACCTAGCCGTTCGCACCAAAGTGGGTTTGTTTGACGTCTCGCACATGGGAGAAATTGAAGTATCCGGTCCGAGCGCGTTGCAATGCCTTCAACAGATCGTGACTAACAACGTCGCGCGTCTGGAGATTGGTCAGGCGCTGTATTCTCCCTTTTGCCAAGAAGACGGCGGCACGATCGATGACGTGCTGATCTATCGCTTAGAGAATGAACGCTATCTAGTGGTGGTCAACGCCAGCAATATCGAAAAGGACTTTGCCTGGTTTCTCGATCATGCCCAAGGTGCACAGGTGGTCAATCAATCTGCGCAAACCGTGCAGTTGGCGCTACAAGGCCCAGAGGCGCTGTCTGTGCTGCAGGCTTTGACCGCTGAAGACGTCTCGCAGATTGCGTACTATACGTTTCGGAATAACATCTTGGTCGCGGGTGTCTCTTGCCTAGTGTCGCGTACTGGGTATACAGGAGAGGACGGATTCGAACTCTATACAGATAGCGTGAATGGCCCGGCGCTTTTTTCGGCTATTCTAGAGGCCGGAAAAGAGCATGGTATTATGCCCATCGGACTCGGGGCACGCGATACGTTACGCCTAGAAGCGCGGCTTCCGCTGTACGGACATGAACTGACGAACGAGATTACGCCTCTCGAAGCCGGTTTGTCTATGTTCGTCAAGTTTGACAAGGGTCCATTTATTGGGCGAGAAGCTCTCTTGCAGCAAAAGGAAAAGGGCCTGGCGCGAAAAATCGTCGGATTCGAGTTGACAGGTCGCGGAATCGCTCGAGCAGGTTTTGAAGTCTGGGTAGATGGCCGTCTAGTGGGGCATGTCACAAGTGGCACCATGGGGCCGTCCCTGCAAAAAAGTATCGGTCTGGCGCTTCTATCCACAGAAGTAGCGGAGGTCGGCCGCGCGATTGAGGTCGACGTGCGTGGGAAGAAAGTGGCCGGTGTCATTGTGAAAACACCGTTTTATAAGCGTCCTGCTCGATGATAGACGTAAACATGGTGCTGTCGCACCACCGTCTACGGGAAGAATAAGCGGCTTACGCCAAGGAGTGAGTGGATTTGAAAACGTGGAGTTACCTGCCGCATACCGAAGAGGACCGGGCTGAAATGCTGCAGACAGTCGGTTTATCTAGCATTGACGAACTATTTTCCGATATCCCAGTCGCTGTTCGTTTAGGACGCGCTTTAGATTTGCCACAAGGAGTCTCAGAATGGTCCTTAATGCGTGAGTTGCAGGCTTTGGCCAATCGCAACACGCACGTCGAAGAGGCCATTTCCTTCCTTGGGGCAGGCGCTTATCACCATCACATCCCGAGTGTGGTGGATGCTATTATCGGTCGCTCTGAATTCTATACCGCCTATACTCCTTATCAACCGGAAATCAGCCAAGGCGTATTACAAGCTATTTTCGAGTATCAGAGCCTAGTCGCTTCTTTGTTGGGCATGGATGTGGCTAACGCATCTTTGTACGACGGCGCGACGGCCCTTGGTGAAGCGGCTATGATGGCTTGTTCACATACCCGTCGTAATCGCGTACTCGTCGCCCGAACGGTTCATCCGGAACACCGCCAAGTGCTTGGAACCTATGCGCGCGGCCAAAGTGTTGACGTAGTACAGATCGCCATGGAAGATGGCATGGTGGATCTAGAAGCACTCGAGACGATGCTCGGCTCGGACGTGGCGGCCGTGATGGTGCAGTATCCCAACTTTTTTGGTGGGATCGAAGATATTCGACGCATTGCAGACATGGCACATGCGCATGGCGCGCTGCTGGTGGTCAGTGCCTATCCGATCGCGCTGGGCTTACTCGAGTCGCCTGGAGCGCTTGGCGCAGATATCGCGGTGGCGGAAGGGCAGTCGCTTGGCAACGCATTAAACTTCGGTGGACCGTATTTAGGCGTGATGGCCGTACGCTCTGATCTCACCCGCAAACTCCCCGGACGCATCGCGGGTCAAACCAAGGATCGCGAGGGCCGCAGAGGCTTTGTTTTGACGCTTCAAGCGCGAGAACAGCACATCAGACGTGAAAAGGCATCGTCCAATATCTGTTCGAACCAGGCGCTAAATGCACTGGCCGCCTCGGTGTACCTCGCCAATATGGGGCCACAAGGGCTTCATGAAGTGGCTTACCAGTGTCTTGCCAAAGCACATTATGCGCAAGAGCGGTTCGCCGCGGCAGGGTACAAGCGGGTATTTCAGAGTTCCTATTTCAATGAATTTGTTCTTGACTTGGGGGACAATGCGCATGAAAAATATACGGAGTTGTCCAGAGATGGCATTTTCTTTGGCTATCCACTGGGTAAAGCGTACGAAGAACTCTCTTCGCACGTCCTACTCGCTGTGACAGAAACGACAAGTAAAGAGCAAATTGACTATGTAGCGGCTCGACTGGAGGCTCTCGCATGAGTAGGCAAACGATCGATTATCCACTTATTTTCGAACGCAGCACCAAAGGTCGTGCAGCCTATAGCCTGCCTGACCGCGATGTGCCAGACGTGGCGGTAGATCAGCTGATTCCGGCTGGCTATATGCGTCAGACAGCGCCCGCTTTGCCAGAAGTCAGCGAAGTCGATTTAATCCGGCATTATACTGGACTTTCTACGCGCAATCACGGTGTCGACACCGGTTTTTATCCACTCGGGTCGTGCACTATGAAATACAACCCGAAGCGGCATGAACAAGCCGCCCGCTTGCCTGGCTTCGCACTCTTGCATCCGTATCAGCCGGAGGAAACTGTGCAAGGCGCGCTCGAGATGATGCATCGGTTACAGAATCATCTTGCTGAGATCACTGGGATGGATGCTGTAAGCCTCCAGCCTGCGGCCGGTGCTGCAGGTGAGTGGACAGGGCTGATGATGATCCGCGCCTACCACGAACAACGCGGCGAGCGACGGACGAAAGTCATCGTGCCGGACTCGGCGCACGGGACCAATCCGGCAAGCGCCGCGATCGCGGGCTTCACGACGATCACAGTGCCGTCCGATGCCACAGGCGGTGTGGACCTAGCCGCGCTGCGCGACGCTGTAGGACCAGATACTGCCGCGCTCATGCTGACGAATCCAAGTACCCTCGGGTTATTCGAAGGCCAGATTGTAGAGATTGCTCGCATCGTACATGACGCGGGCGGACTGCTCTACTACGACGGAGCGAACGCCAATGCGATTTTGGGCTATGCGCGCCCGGGCGACATGGGTTTTGACGTAGTTCATCTCAATTTACACAAGACGTTTACCACGCCACACGGCGGAGGCGGTCCAGGAGCAGGCCCAGTAGGTGTCAAGGCTGCGCTTGAACCTTTTCTCCCGGTTCCAGTAGTGACGCAAACTGAACAAGGCACCTACACGCTACAAAGTGATCGGCCGTACTCGATTGGCAAAGTGAAAGGGTTCTACGGCAATTTCGGTATTTTACTGCGCGCTTACGCGTATATCCGCACGATGGGGCCGGATGGTCTCAAACGCGTCGCGCAAGACGCCGTACTCAATGCGAATTATCTGCGGGTGCGCCTGGCCGACAAGTACATGGTCGCGTATGATGTTTTGTGCAAGCATGAGTTTGTTTTGTCAGCCAAGCCGTTCAAAGTGCATGGTGTGCGAACCCTAGACATTGCGAAGCGGCTTCTTGACTTCGGGTATCATCCGCCGACGATCTACTTTCCGCTCAATGTGGAAGAAGCGATGATGATCGAGCCAACGGAGACAGAGAGCAAGGAAACACTAGATGCTTTTGCTGACGCACTGTTATCGATCGCAGATGAAGCGCTGAGCGACCCCGATCTCGTCAAACGTGCACCACACACTACTGTGATTGACCGTTTGGATGAGACGCTCGCTGCGCGCTCACCGGTGCTCACTTACCAGGCAAGTGTCAACAAATAACCCGTTAGCGCAATAGGTTGTCCTTATGGTAGTATAGGACGGTATGTGCTTGGAGGATTGATCAGGTGTGAACATCTTGCTGTTGAATGGCCCGAATTTGAACCTGCTAGGGGTTCGCGAACCGGGGATCTACGGGACGCTCACCTTGTCGGTGATCGAAGAGCGCGTTCGCACACTCGCAGAACAACTCGGCGTCCAGTTGCGCGCTTTTCAGTCTAACCATGAAGGGGCGCTGATTGATCGCCTTCATGAAAGCAGCGAGCGTGAGCACGGCGTCATCTTCAACCCGGGGGCCTACACGCATTACAGCATCGCTTTGCGCGACGCTGTTGCGGCCATCAAGGTGCCAGTGATAGAGGTGCATCTGTCCAATGTCCATGCGCGCGAATCTTTTCGCCACCAGTCTATGATTGCCCCTGTCGCACGAGGTCAGATCAGTGGTCTGGGTGCGATCGGGTATGAACTTGCTTTGCGCGCTCTGATCGATGAATTGCAACCCCAGTTGGGATCCGCAAACCATGCATCAGTTGCACGTACGAATGACACGTTATGAATGATAAGGAGGCGGGTGCAAACCGATGATCTCGAGCAACGATTTTCGTACAGGCACGACGATTGAATATGACGGTCAGATTTGGCGCGTGATGGAATTTATGCACGTCAAACCTGGTAAAGGTGCCGCATTTGTACGCACTAAGCTGAAAAATATCCGTACCGGGGCTGTGCGTGAGATGACTTTTCGCGCAGGCGAAAAAATGCCCCGTGCACGCATTGAGAATCGCCAGATGCAGTATCTGTATAATGACGGCGATAACTTTACGTTTATGGATTCCGAGACGTTTGAGCAGATGATCATCTCGCGCGATATGCTGGAGTATGAGTTGAACTTCCTCAAGGAAAACATGAACTGCGTGGTGATCTTGTACGAAGGACAGGCGATCGGTGTCGATCTGCCGAATACAGTGGAGCTTGAAGTGGTGGAAACAGAGCCAGGTATCCGTGGTGACACTGCGCAAGGCGGCAGTAAACCGGCGAAACTTGAGACAGGTTACTCAGTGCAAGTTCCGTTTTTTGTAAATCAAGGTGAGAAGTTGATTATCGATACGCGATCCGGTTTATACGTTTCGCGTGCCTGATTCATTCGGCTTGGCACGAAAGGCGCACGCTCTGTTGAAGGGCGTGTCGCCTTTTTTTGCTTTCACATCTTTCACCTCGCAGTGCCAAGCGCTCGTTCTGAAGGCGCCGTCGGTTTTTTCAACATCGAGAACACGAACACCATACATAGTAAGAAAATGACCAAAAATGCCACGATCCATCTCATTAACAGGCTGGTTGCGTCACCCACTCGTCCACACTCCTCGAGTCGCCACTTGCGTCTTCCCATACTATGGTCTCTTTGCTTGGCAGGTTCTGATATATGCCTGTTCTCGGCGAATCTAGCGATTGTCTATTTTGCGCAGAGGCAAATGGTATAAACGAACGTCTCGTCCCATATATATGGACTACGTGTTAAGGGGACGAGGGGTGGCGCACATGACCACAGGGACGATCGCTTTGCCACAGAGCTTGTTACGTCTTTTACCCGATGAAATCACGGATGTTCTGGCGCGACTTCCCGCGGATATATGCGCGGGGTTAACAGAAATTCGGTTGCGCGTAGAACGACCGCTTGAGTTGGTGGGCGTAACCGGTTATCTGCGGCCGACGGTGCGACCTGAGCACGTGCGCCATGTGATCGCTACCGTCACGGGGTCGTCTTTGCACGCTGTCGAAGCAGATGTAAGAGCGGGTTTTTTGACAGCGCCAGGCGGCCATCGCATCGGACTCGCTGGTCGCATGGTGCTAGACGCTGAGGGGCGCGTAAAGACGATGCGCGATATCGCCTCGTTGAACATCCGCATGGCTACTGCAGCGACAGACTGTGCGAAAAAGTTGTCGCCCTACCTTGTCGATGAACACGGACGCTTGCGCTCCTCTGTATTTGTCGGGCCGCCGCTATCGGGTAAGACGACACTTTTACGGGATGCGTGTCGCTTGCTCGCGTCTGGTCAGTTTCACCAAAGGCTCGCGGCTATGCGCGTCGTGATTGTGGATGAGCGTTCCGAGATCGCTGCTTGTGTGCACGGTATCCCACAGTTCGATGTCGGAGCCTCAACTGACGTGCTCGATGGTTGCCCAAAAGCCGAAGGGATGATGATGGCACTGCGGGCGCTTGCACCGCAGGTGCTGGTTACTGACGAACTCGGTAGTGAAGCCGAAGCCGATGCTGTGGTGGCCGCTGCGCACACGGGCGTATCGTTTCTCGGAACGCTGCATGGCGCACCGTCCGCCTCTAGCGGCAGTCGTCCTTTGCTCGCCCGGCTGCTTCAAGCAGGCGCAGTCACCCGTGTGATCTTCCTTGACCCGAAAAATGGGCCTGGTCACATTGGACGAGTACTGGACGGTGCTGGTCGAGAGGTGGCGCGCGGATGGGTGTGAGTCTCTTGCAGTGGTTGGGCAGCGGCACAGTGGTTGCCGGCACCGCCTCACTAGGCGGCAAAATGGCGGAGCGCTTTCACAAACGCCCGCAGGAATTGCGAGAACTCGCCGGATTGTTACGCCAGCTTGCCGCTGAAATCAGTTATGCGCGCGTTCCACTGACTGAGGCGCTGGAACGGATAGGGCGATTCGCACCGCGCGCGAGCCCTGTGCGAGCGGTATTGGCGGAAGCGGGCGAGCGCTTGCAGACTCCAGGGATCACACTGGAAGAAGCCTGGAATGGCGCCTTACAGTCGAGATTTGCGAATACTTCGCTCAGTGCAGAAGACCGTTTGATCTTGGCTGCGCTCGGCGAAACGCTCGGACAAAGTGGGGCAGCAGAACAAGCGGGGCTCCTTGCCGCCGCAGTCGCTCAACTGGTAGATCGCGAAAGAGAAGCGGTGCGCGATCGCGATCGCTACGCACGCGTGTATCTCACAGTCGGCGTTCTTGTCGGGGCTTTGATCGTAGTGTTACTGATTTAGTCGAAGGGATGCGCTTGTTCCCGGTTGAGGGAGGACTCCTTATGAGTCTCGAGTTACACGTGTTGTTTCAAATCGCCATCGTCGGGATCGCCGCTGCAATCTTGGCGAGCGTGCTCAAAACCGCAGGGCGAGATGAGATTGCCAGTCTTGTGACCATCACCGCATTTGTTTTAGTCACAGCAGTCGTGGTGACCAATATCAGTCAACTATTTTTACAAATCAAAGAAGTCTTTTCTATCCAATAGGTGAAACATGGCGATTGCCCAGATTATCCTCTTTGCTGTCGTCGGCGCCATGTTGATCATGGTGATTAGAGAGCTTGCGCCGCAGATCGCTTTTTTGCTCACTTTGGTCGTGGCGATTGCACTTTTTGCCATCGCGATGCAACGCGTCACGGGGATCCTTATTCCGATCGAGAGGCTGGCGGGTGAAGCGGACGTCAACTCGCTGTTTTTTGCCACCGTGATCAAGATCATTGGGATCGCCTACCTCGTGGAGTTTGGTGCCCAAATCGCGCGCGATGCGGGCGTAGGCTCGATTGCTGCGAAGCTGGAGTTGACCGGGAAGCTATTTATTCTAGTCCTGGCAATCCCTATTATCACAGCTGTGGTGGACGCTATCGCTCATCTGTTGCCGTGACGCAAAAAGACGCCATAGGTAGGGGGTAGTTGAATGGGGACAGGGCCTGTGTTTCGCCGTAAGGCGCAGTGGCAGCGCATGTGGTGGATGTCAGTGAGCCTTGCTTGTCTCCTGATCTGCCTACTTTGGCCGTCGCGTCCGGTTATGGCGCAAACCGATTCGCCGCCTGCATCCGGGCTTCCTCCGCCTGTTGCCGCTGTCGACCACCAAGCCGCGGCCCAGGCGCCAGTGCCGAGCGTCCCAACCCCTGTGCAGTTGGCGAAGGCGCAAACGGCGACACTGTCGCAAGGCGCGATCGAACAGGCCTGGAATCAGGTGGCGACGCAGTACGGCGGGTTTATTCCCACGAGCCTCGACGGCTCCTGGGTCAGTCAGTTCTTGCCTGGCGGCGAAGGATTGTCTGCCTCTAGTGTCGTTCATGGTTTTGTGCAGTATCTGATTTCTATGCTCCTTGACAACGGAAAACTGCTGGGCATGATTCTCATACTCGCGGTCCTTGCTGCGGTGTTGGAAGCCATGCAAACCGCGTTTGAATCACCGCTGGTCAGTAAAACCGCATTTTTCATCGTCTATCTAGTCATCGTTGCGCTGGCCATTACGTCGTTTCGCACAGCTACGCAGTTCGCCGGCGTTGCGATCGATGACATGACGTCGCTGATGTTTGGATCCCTTCCGGTGGTTCTGGCACTCATCACCGCATCGGGTGGACTCACGTCTGCAGCGGCCTTTCACCCGCTCATTGTCTTTATGGTCAATGCGATGGGCGCTTTAGTACACAACTGGGTCTTTCCGATGATCTTCTTTGCAGCCGTACTTTCACTTGTCAGCGTCATTTCCGACCGTTTCAAAGTGACAGAACTGGCTGAGTTTATACGCAATGTGACCCTTGCCGTACTCGGGGGTGGCATGAGTATTTTTCTTGGCGTCATGTCTGTGCAGGGATCTTTAACCAGTGTGGCAGATGGCGTGACCTTACGCAGCGCAAAATTCGTAGCCAGCACTTTCGTGCCGTTCATAGGAAAGGCCTTGTCAGACGCGAGTGAATCGATCGCAGGTGCCTCGCTACTCGTAAAAAATGCGACAGGCATGGCTAGTGCCGTTTTGCTCTTGCTGATTTGTGCCTTTCCAGCTTTAAAGATTCTGGCCTTATCCCTCGTCTATAGCGGTGCCGCAGCAATTTTGCAACCGCTTGGAGACACGCCTGTGATCCTGGCACTGAGCACCGTCGGCAAAAGTTTGTCGCTTGTGTTCGCGGCGCTCGCGGCAGTGGGATTGATGTTTTTTTTCTCGCTTGTGATTACGGTTGCGGCGACTAACATCACCGCGTTTGTGAGGTGATGATACGTGTTCGCAGCTGTATCTGACTGGGTTAGGCACCTAGTGTTCCTGATTCTTCTGGCAGTCATGGTCGAACTCGTGTTGCCGCAAAGCGGTTTGCAAAAATATGTGCGCGCCGTGTTTGGACTGTTGATCGTCCTGACCATGCTCGATCCTTTGCGAGCTTTGCTGACGGCCAACTATTCGGCTCAAGCATTTGATCAAAATTTGCAAGGGCCGCTGATGCAAACGGTGGGCAGTAGTCAGTCTGAAGCGAGCACGGCGTATGCACAAGACCTCGCAAACTCGCTTACCAGCGACATTTCTGCAAGTTTTGGCGTCAGGTTGCAAGGTGTGCAGGTGATCACGAGTGTGGCAGGCGATGGTGCTAGCACAGTGACGGGTGTCTATGCATCACTGCCAGGGGCACAAGGCGATCGTGGGCCACTTCTTGCACGTGAGATTCAGGCGCAGATCTCAGAGCTTCTGGGGCTGCCGACGGGAGCCATTCACGTGCAGTGAAGAGAGGGCGGGAAGGGGGAGATGGGATGGGATAAATGAGGTGGTGCAAAAGTTACTGAAGAGCAAGTGGTTGCTTGGATTGACGGCGATCGGTATCTTGCTCCTTGTGTTTGGCGCAGGTGGTGGATTGTCGGGGACTTCCGGTAACACAGGTCCTCCTGCAGGAGCCACTCCTGTAGCAGCGACGCCAGTACAGACCAATCACCAGTCTGCCGCCGTAGAAGCGGCCGATGCCTATGAAACACAACTCGATCAGCAACTCGAGCACATGCTCGATCAGATTGCCGGTATCAGCGGAGCCCTGGTCATGGTCCGTGTAGATTCGACGACGAAGGAAGACTTCGGTCAAAATCTGACGACGTCCCGCTCTACGTCGAGTGACAGTGGCTCCAAAGCAACGACCGTAACGACTTCTGCGCAGTCGCAAGTCGTCACTGTATCTGGGGCAAACGGAACGCAAAGTCCCCTTGTCACTGAACAAGAACTGCCACATATCACCGGCGTCCTGGTGGTCGCAAGTGCACAAGACGACGTACAGATGGAAGCGGAAGTAACCAGTGCTGTACAAGACGTACTGGGCATTCCCGCCTATAAAATCACAGTGTTGCCGCGTCGCTAAGGCCCGCATGATAATCGGAACCACGGTGTAGGCGCTCATGACTATGGTCGACCGTGGCCAATGGCGCCAAGTACCCAAATAACGATGACAAAGGAGAAGGATCGATTATGGTAAAACGGCAAACAGTATGGCTCTCCACAATGATGGTGCTCTCTTTAATGCTCATTGGCTACTACACGCTTGGCACGCCGCCGCAATCCAACACCAAGAGCACGACGACTGGCGCGGGCATTACGACGGGGGTGGTGGGCCAAAGTACTGGAGGTACACCCGCAGTACCGACGACTACCAATAGTGGTCAAGCGCTGAGCGGCACCAGCGACTCCGCACAAGGCAGTGACTGGTACGCGCTAATGTCGATGGATCAACAAAAACACGAGTCGGCCCTGATTACGACCCTACAAAACACGATGGCTAGCAGCCGCGCCAGCAGCGCCGAAGTCAATCGTGCCTATCAGGAACTGACAGCCATTCAAACGCAAACGATGGAAGCCAACCGCGTGCACGACCTACTTCTCGGTCAATACCCGGATTCGTTGACGATTTTCAATCCGTCAGGTAGCGTACAGGTATACGTGGAAGCCAAGAGTTTGACACCTGAGGCAGCGGTGGAAGTGATTAACCTGGTGTCGCAGACCCTCGGAATCTCGTCCAATCAGGTGACCGTCGCCCCTCATGCGTAAACGAGGAGAGGCAGTGGGCATACAGTGCGAAGAGGCCGGTGACCCCGGCCTCTTTTGCATTGGACACTCTTGGTCCAACCTGTGCTATACTACGAGTATCATGCCCGTGATGACTTCAGACGGGTTTTCGTTATGCATAGTGGCAAGGGAGTGATCGGATTTGTTTAAAGTCAGTGATCTTCGTGAACTGATCCGCTTAGTTGATGAGACAAGCATTCACGAATTGCACATCGAGTCTGGGGAGTTGACCTTTCATATCGCGAAAGCGCCGGTTGTTACGACGCAAGTCGTCAGCAAGGTCCCGACAGTACCAGTAGAGTTGGCTACAGCGTCGGCTCCTGCAGCAAGCGTAGCTGTCGCGGCCTCACCGACAGCTACGGCTGCACAGCCGTCCACCGTGTCAGACGATGACGCAGCGCATGTAGGCACTGCGTTGATCACATCGCCGATGGTTGGCACGTTCTACCGCTCTCCGTCTCCAACGGCTGCGAGTTACGTGGAACTAGGGTCCAAGGTCACGGAGAAATCGGTCGTATGCATCGTCGAGGCGATGAAGCTCATGAATGAGATTGAAGCGGATGTACGCGGAGAGATCGTCGAGATTCTCGCGGAAAATGGAAATCTCGTGGAATACGGGCAGCCCCTATTTCGAGTGAAACTGGCGTAATTATCGGAGGTTCTCATGTTCAAGAAGATTCTGATAGCCAACCGCGGAGAAATCGCGGTACGGGTAATCCGAGCTTGCCGTGAGCTTGGCATCCAAAGTGTAGCCATCTATTCTGAGGCTGATCGTGACGCCTTGCATGTAGAGCTGGCTGATGAGGCGTATTGTGTTGGCCCTACGGCTAGCAAGCAAAGTTACTTGCACATTGCCAATATCATTTCCGTCGCGACGGCGGTGGGTGCAGAAGCGATTCACCCGGGATATGGTTTTCTCTCGGAGAATAGCGATTTTGCACAGGTCTGTGACGCGGTGGGCGTCACGTTCATCGGTCCGAGCCCTGACGCGATAGAGCGTATGGGCGACAAGTCTACGGCTAAGGCGACCATGAAGCAGGCAGGTGTTCCTACTGTGCCGGGAACAGACGGTCTAGTAGAGAGTATGGACGAAGCCATGTCTGTCGCCCGCAAGATCGGCTTTCCAGTGATCATTAAAGCGACGGCGGGGGGAGGCGGTAAAGGAATCCGGGTGGTACATACCGAATCCGAGCTACAGGCTGCTTTGACACTTGCGCAGTCTGAAGCTGGTTCCGCTTTCGGCAATGCCGGAGTCTACCTAGAGAAGTACCTGGAGCGTCCACGTCATGTCGAGATCCAGATTCTTGGGGATGCGCATGGCAATGTCATTCATCTCGGCGAGCGAGACTGTTCGGTTCAAAGACGCCTTCAGAAATTGGTTGAGGAGTCACCATCGCCTGCCTTGACTGATGATTTGCGTGAGCGTATGGGTGCGGCAGCTGTGGCTGCAGCCAAAGCTGTGCATTATCAGGGTGCGGGGACGCTCGAGTTTCTCCTGGATGAGGACGGGTCTTTTTATTTCATGGAGATGAACACGCGTGTCCAGGTGGAGCACCCTGTCACAGAAATGGTGACGAGCATTGACATTGTTCAAGAGCAGATTCGCGTAGCAGCGGGCTTGCCGCTATCGGTGACGCAAGAGCAAGTTCGCCAACGCGGTCATGCGATTGAGTGCCGCATTAATGCGGAGGATCCAGATAAAGGATTTATGCCGTCACCGGGTCATATCACAGCTTATCTGCCGCCTGGCGGATTTGGCGTGCGCGTGGACAGCGCCGCATATACTGGTTATACCGTGTCCCCGTTTTACGATTCAATGATTGCCAAACTCATTGTTTGGGCGCCAACGCGGATGGAGGCCATTGACCGCATGAAGCGTGCGCTCAGTGAGTATCAGATCGAAGGGGTCAAGACGACAATGGAATTTCACGAGCGCCTGTTGTCTCATCCCGTTTTTGTTTCTGGTGACGTAAACACACGTTTTCTTGAAATGTACTCCGTTTGACTCAGTTTTACCATTTGAAAGGAGGTCTGTACCATGTCGACGTCAGGAGTTGTGCGTGCAGAAGTTGGAACCGGGGAACTCGGAACGACACAGATTGCCAATGAAGTGATCGCTGTTATTGCAGGTCTCGCAGCGACCGATGTGCGCGGCGTGGCCGATATGAGCGGCGGTGTTGTCGGCGGCATCGCAGAACGTCTCGGTCGCAAGAATTTGAGTAAGGGCGTGAAGGTGGATGTTTCGCCGGATGAGCGTCAGTGCACAGTCGAATTGTCCATTATCGCCGAATATGGTGTGCGTATTCCGGAAGTCGCCGCAGAGATTCAAGACACCGTGAAACGAGCGATTGAAGGCATGACTGGCCTCGAAGTGACGGCAGTCAATGTCAGTGTTCTCGGAATTGCTTTTCGCACTGAAGACCGTGAGGATGAGAATAAAGAGCGCGTTCGTGCGTAGAGCTGACAAACGGCACAGGGTCTCCCTGTGCCTTTCGTCGTACATAATGTGTGAGGTTGAAAAAGGGGTGAACAGCGCATATGATCGGTCGATGGATGTTGCGCGTCTATAGCTTTATCATCGCTTTTATATCGCTGTGGGCCACTTTTTGGCTGCTTGGTTATGGGCCTGTGCAAGAGGTAACGCGTTTTTTGATTGCCAATAATGTGATGTTCCTCGTCGTTGCGGTGATGTTTCTGTGGTCCCTTCGCTATCTACTCTTTCCTATGCAGAAACGCGAGATCCACTCTTTCGTCAAAACAACTGAGTCCGGTGACATTCGCATTGGCTTCGCAGCTGTCAACGAGTTGGCGCGAAGGGCTGCCAGCCAACTCAAAGGGGTCGCTCGACTCCATTCACACGTGCAAGAGCGCCCAGAGGGGCTCGTCGTGTGGATAAAGGTACGGGCGGATGCGGGCGTCGATCTGACAGCGCTGAGTGAACAGATGCAACAGGCGGTGTCAGAGGCTATTCGCTCTGCCACGTCGTTAACGGTTCAAGCCGTACACGTCCAGATTGCGGAATTGGCGCCAGCGACTTTGCAAAAGTCGTAAGTGGGTAGCGTGAAGGGTGAGCGAAACGTGGACAGACTAGGGGAGTGGGTACGCGCGTTGCAGTCGATCCCAAGGCGGTATATTGGGGCGGGCGCCGGTTTCTTCTTATGGGTGTTGTTTGAGTGGATGGGCTTTTTTCCTGTATTGTTGCTATGTGCGCTGATGGCGATCGGGTACGCCGTGGGCAGATTCGCTGATGGACGCGATCACTGGCAGCAGGTCATTGAGCGCATCTGGCAAACGGATCGATTCGACCGTTAGGTAGAGAATATGAGGGTAAGTGGAGGGAGTCAAGCAAACGTGAGTCGGCATGTAGCCCGAGAGCGGGCTTTGCAGACGCTTTTTCAAATGGATGTCAACCATATGGGTGTCGATGAGGCAGCCAAGGCCGCGCAAGGCATGTTGGAAGACAGCGTTTTTGATTTGGCGTTTTATCGAGAACTGCTACAAGGCGTGCAAGAGCATCAAACTGCGATCGATCAGATTTTGGCCCAGTACAGCGAAGATTGGCAAGTCGAACGGATGCCGGGAGTCGACCGCAACATTCTACGCATTGCAGTGCAAGAGATGGTATACATGGAAGACATTCCTCATGCCGTGGTCATGGACGAGGCTGTGTTACTCTGCAAAGAATTCGGTACTGAACGCTCTTCTGTGTTTGTCAACGGCGTTCTTGCAGCGGTGTTGACTGACCTGCAGTCACTGCGTCTGAATGCCCGTAAAGAGGAGTCATGAGCGAGATGACGCCGGTGATCGTAGGCGTCGACACCAGTAATTACACAACGTCACTGTGCGCGATTGATAGCACAGGTGTAATTGTTTGGGAAGGCCGACGCGTCCTGGCTGTTAAAGCAGGTGAACAAGGTCTGATGCAGTCGGCAGCGCTGTTTCAACACGTGGCTCATCTACCGGAGTTACTCAGCTCTTTGCAAGAAGCGACTTTGCAGCGTCCGGTTGTCGGCGTCGGTGTGAGTACGCGCCCTCGTCATGTAGAAAAATCCTATATGCCTGTGTTTTTGGCAGGTGCGATGTGTGCGCGTGCGCTTGCGACTGGAGCCGGCCACTTCCTGCCCGTCGTGGAAACCTCCCACCAATCTGGGCATATTGCTGCAGGACTTTTCACCGCTCACCTTGAACTTGCACAAGGTGAGACCATTGTCGTTTTGCACTTGTCGGGTGGTACGACGGATCTCTTGCAGGTGACGCGAGCGAATCACGATTTTGTGTCGGTGCCGCTCGCACAAAGTTTGGACTTGCATGCCGGTCAGTTTGTGGACCGAGTTGGTGTGATGCTGGGATTGCCCTTTCCCTGTGGTCCGCACTTGGAGAAACTAGCCGCCACGTATACCGGTGTCTTGCCGAACTTGCCATCTGCCATACGTAACGGATCGCCGAGCTTTGCAGGGCCATTTAGTGCGGCACAGAGGCTTTTTGCGAATCGAGAGGAGCCTGCGGCGATCGCGGCGGCGGCACTTCGAGTAGTGGCCAACACCGTGGAAAAGATGATTCGTAGTGCCTGGGAGCGCGTCGGATCTTGTAGAGTGCTTCTCGTCGGAGGGGTGGCCTCCAACCAGATCATTCACGCGCGTTTGCAAGAGCGTTTGGGACCGCGCAAGCAGCAGTTGTTCGTTTGTCAACCGAGGTACGCATCTGACAATGCCTTTGGCGTTGCATTGATCGCGCGCGACTGGATGAAACAGGATGTCAAGAAAGTGACATGATTGGCTGTCCTATCTCGCGTCGTTGTCGCCGGTTGTCAGATATAGTAGAAACGATTGTGTAAATCGTTTCATATTTTAAGGAGGACTCTTATATGGCCAGTAACACTGAACTACCGAAAGACGAGAAAGTATTTGACATCACTATTATTGGCGGCGGTCCGACAGGACTCTTTACTGCCTTTTACGCCGGGATTCGCGATGCATCGACAAAAATTATCGACAGTCTGCCAGCTCTCGGCGGTCAACTGACTGAACTGTATCCAGAGAAGTATATTTATGATGTCGCGGGTTTTCCGAAGATCAAGGCGATGGACCTTGTGGACCAACTTGTCGAACAGGCAAACACCTATAAACAAACGGTTTGCTTGAACGAAAAAGTGCTGCGACTGATCAAGCGGGAAGAAGACGGTGTGTTTGAGTTGCACACGGACAAGATGATTCACTTGTCACATGCTGTCATTATCACAGCCGGAATTGGCGCTTTCACACCCAAATCCTTGCCAGCGGAGAATGTCAGCAAGTTTGAAGGAAACGGTATTCACTACTATATTGACGACTTGAAAAAATACACTGGCAAGCGCGTACTCGTAGTCGGCGGCGGGGATTCTGCTGTGGACTTCTCACTCATGCTCCAAACGGTTGCCTCTGAGGTGACATTGATTCACCGCCGTGATCAATTCCGGGCGCACGAAGAGAATGTGAAGACCCTCTACCAATCCAAAGTCAATGTCAAGACGTTCTTCGAACTGAAGGCAGTTCATGGTGAGGATCACATCACCAGCGTGACGCTCCAAGATAATCGCAGCAAAGAAAACGAGCAGTTGGAAGTGGATGCTATCATCGGTAGTCTCGGCTTTTCAGCTTCCCTCGGTCCGATCTTGGAATGGGGTCTTGAGATTCAAGACAATGGGATCGTGGTCGACACGCGGATGGGCACCAATATTCCAGGCGTCTATGCTGCAGGTGATATCGTTTCCTATCCTGGGAAAATTAAACTGATTGCTACAGGCTTCGGTGAAGCCCCAACGGCTGTCAACAATGCGAAAATCTATCTCGATCCGAAATCCAAGCTCTTCCCGGGACACAGCAGTAGTCGCAAAGAGTAGTGACAAATTCTGTAATGCCTCCGCATCGTGCTATGAAGGTGCGGAGGCCAGAGAGGGGACAAGCCTATGGCTCAGTTGATCGATGGACGCAAGTGGGCAGCCGTGAGTCGCGCAGAGACTGCGCAATCCGTTGCCATGCTCGTTCAAAAAGGCATCACTCCGGGACTCGCGGTCATTTTGGTCGGTGACAACCCGGCCTCTGAAAGCTATGTGCGTGGGAAGGAGAAGGCGGCGCGCGAGGTGGGGATCACTTCGCAGCTGATTCGTCTACCTGTAGAGACCACGGAGACAGAACTGCTACATTGGATCGACCTGCTGAACCGTGACCCTTTGTGTCACGGTATATTGGTACAATTACCACTGCCTGACCATATAGCGGCAGAACGAGTGATTGAAGCGATCTCACCGGCCAAAGACGTCGACGGTTTCCACACACAAAATATAGGTGCACTGTCTGTTGGTCTGCCGGCGATCGTACCATGCACACCGCTAGGTGTGATGAAGCTGCTCGCATACGAAAGTGTCCCTATTGCCGGTGCTCATGCTGTCATCATTGGTCGTTCCAACATCGTGGGCAAACCAATGGCCTCGCTACTGCTGGCGCAAAGTGCCACGGTCACCATTTGTCATTCCAAAACTCATGATTTAGCAAGCATCACGCGCCAAGCTGACATTCTCGTTGCAGCAGTTGGACGCCCGAAGATGGTGACCGGCGATATGATCAAACCCGGCGCTGTGGTCATCGATGTGGGGATCAACAGAACGGATGAAGGGCTCGTCGGTGACGTGGACTTTGCGTCTGCATCAACAGTCGCCGCAGCGATCACGCCTGTACCGCGGGGCGTCGGACCGATGACCATCGCGATGCTCTTACACAATACGGTGACTGCCGCGCTGCGTACCTGATCGTAGATCTGCCAGTCAGGAGGTAGTCCCATGCGGCCAATATACTCCGTATCCGAGCTGACACAACTTCTCAAACAACACATTCAGAGTGCGGAACCTTTCTCGCAGACGGCGGTGACAGGTGAGATTTCCAACCTCAGTCGACCGGCCAGCGGACATCTCTACTTCACGCTCAAAGACGACCGTGCCCGGCTTCGGGTTGTGATGTTTGCCAGTAAAGCCCGCTTTTTGCGATTTCAACCGCGTGATGGCATGCGCGTGGTCGCATATGGCGGGCTAAGTGTATATGAAAGCACCGGTGACTACCAATTATATGCAGAATCTATGCAACCGGATGGTGTAGGCGAGCTTTACCTAGCCTATGAACAGCTGCGTCAACGCCTGGAATCTGAGGGCCTGTTTGGTCGAGAGCGCAAACAGGCTCTACCTGCCTTTCCTCGTAGAATCGCGCTAGTGACATCGGCTACTGGGGCGGCTGTGCGCGACATGATCATCACTTTACAACGGCGCTATCCGCTCGGTGAACTGATCGTGGTACCCGTCACCGTGCAAGGGGACGACGCCGCACGGCAAATCGCACAAGGTATTCGCCTCGTATGCACAGAGCGTTTGGCGGACGTGATGATTGTAGGGCGTGGGGGCGGTTCTTTTGAAGAATTGTTCGCGTTCAATGCCGAACTCGTCGCTCGTGCGATCGCCGCTGCGGATATTCCTGTTGTGTCCGCCGTTGGACACGAGACGGACGTCACGATTGCGGATTTTGTGGCCGATGTGCGCGCGCCGACACCGACCGCGGCGGCAGAACTTGTCGCTCCCGATCTGGGGGAAGTGGCCGCGTTTCTCGCGCAAGCTGAGCACCGTTTAAAGTCCTCGATTTCTCGCCGATTACAGAGCGAGCGCGATCGCCTCGAACGCCTGTCCGATAGTCGACCCTTTCGCGATCCGCTGTGGTGGCTCGGCGGCAAGAGTGAACGGGTGGATCGCTTGGAGCGGCAACTGCAGTCTTCGCTAGTAGGTGTCGTCCGAAAAGGATTACGTCGACTTGGCGCCTTAGAACTTCGTCTCACGGCGCGTAGCCCAGAAATCCGCATCGTCAGTGCCAAAGGGCGCTTGCAGGAATTAACGCGTCGTCTAGAGGGCGGCTGTGAAGGTGTGCTCAAGCGGTCACGCACCGACCTAGCGCGCGCTATGGATCGTCTCGACATGCTGTCCCCGCTCGCGGTGTTAAGGCGCGGATATGCCACTGTGACAGGAGCGCAAGGCGGAAAATTGGCAACATCAGTGGATGCAGTACAACCCGGCGATTTTGTTCATGTACAGATGCGTGATGGGTGGCTTGATTGCCAGGTATGGGGTGTCTATCCAGAGGGTGAGGAGGCTGATTCATGAAAGGTGAGAGTGCAAAGCGCGAGGCGGTCAGCGAAGGAGTAACAGGACCTGTCTCTGGCGACGATACAGTGATCGCGTTTGAAGCGGCCATGACTGCGCTAGAAGGGGTTGTGCGTGCGCTAGAAAGCGGAGAACTGCCACTGGAAGCAGCTATAGATCAGTTTCAATCTGGCATGCGTTTGGTGAAAATGTGCCGGGATCAACTGGAGGCAGCTGAGCAGAAAGTGGAAATGGTTCTGGCTTCCGAACAAGGTATCGTACGTAAGCCCTTCGCTTTGGAGGAGTCCTGATGGAGGACTTTCAAGCGTACTGGCAAGTCGCTGTCTCGCGAGTGGATCAGGCGCTAGACCGTTACATGCCTGCTTCAGATCTGGTGGAAGAGCGCTTACACGAGGCGATGCGCTATAGTGTATTCGCAGGTGGCAAGCGGCTTCGGCCGCTCTTATGCCTCACCGTCGCGCAGGCTTGCGGCCTGTCTGAAGAAGCGCTCTTACCTGCAGCGTGTGCCTTGGAAATGGTGCACACGTACTCACTTATCCATGACGACCTACCTGCGATGGATGACGATGACTACCGAAGAGGGAAACTGACGAATCACAAAGTGTTCGGAGAAGCCACTGCGCTACTTGCGGGTGATGCACTGTTGACCTGTGCCTTTGAAACTTTGCTAGCCTCTGACGTGCCCGCCTCTTCTTTGGTCTTAATGGTTAAAGAATTGGCACAAGCCAGTGGAGCGGCTGGCATGATCGGTGGTCAAATGGGGGACATGGCAGCTGAGGGACGAGCCGTGACACGCACGGAACTGGAGTCGATTCACGCTAGGAAGACCGGCGCCTTGCTATTGGCCTCGGCACGAATTCCGGTGATTGCGGCGGGCTGTGATGATGTCACCACGAGAGCTGTCACTGCATACGCCAAGGCGATTGGGCTGGCTTTTCAAATTCAGGACGACGTACTGGATGTATCTGGCGATCCTGTGAAGATGGGGAAATCTGTGGGGGCGGACGTTTCGCACGATAAGGCGACATTTCCATCGCTCATCGGGCTTACAGCTTCCCGGCAACTCATCCATGAGCTCACTAAGCAGGCGGTCGAGGTCATTGTACGCACCCCCCATTTACAATCTGAACGATTGGTGCAATTAGCCGAGTACTTGCGTTCGCGCGATCGTTAAGCGCGCTCATTGCGTGAATGCGGCAGAGGTGGTATAATCACGCTATCGGAACGGGAGCGTATCATACGTATGTGTGCTACCAGAGTGGGGAATCCCCACTCTTTCGTTTGTGCGAGTGAGTTCATCCCTCTGCAAAGCCGCCGATTGTCCTGCGGGCCCTGACCCTGCGACCATATCAGGAGGTCACAAAAGTGAAGCCAAAAGTAACGGATCTCGTCGAAGAAATGGTGAACCCCATTCTCTCTCGATTGGGACTCCTATTGGTGGAAGTCGAGTATAAAAAAGAAGGCGCGAACTGGATGTTGCGCGTCTTCATAGACCGAGCGGATGGCGCAGTGGATTTGGACGACTGTGCGATTGTCAGCGAGAATCTGTCAGTTGCGCTGGATGAACGTGATCCAATTCCGAACGCCTATTTTTTGGAGGTGTCTTCAGCGGGTGCGGAACGTCCGCTCAAACGGCCGCAGGACTTTGAACGATCGATCGGTAAACGCGTGAATGTGTCTTTTTACGAGCCGATCGACGGTCATAAGGTGATTGAGGGGACTCTCTTGTCATACGGAGAAGGTGAGTTGAGCATAGCGGGCGAGAAAGAGGCATTTTCAGTGCCGCTGGACAAGATTGCAGGCGCTCGCTTGGCGATTGAATGGTAAAAGAGAAAGGAGGCTGTCATCCTTTATATGAATGCAGACTTTTTAGAGGCGTTAAGCCAACTTGAAAACGAGCGCGGCATCAGTAGCACTGTCTTGATAGAGGCTATTGAGCAGGCGCTCATTTCCGCATACAAGCGCAATTTTGGTTCCGCGCAAAACGTGCGTGTCGAGATTGACCGCCAGTCGGGCGTGTTTCGCGTCTTTGCCCGAAAGACGGTAGTAGAAGAGCCGCACGATCATCGACTGGAGATTTCCCTCGATGTCGCAGAACAGATGAGTGGCAAGTATCAGCTCGGAGACATTGTCGAACAAGAGGTGACTCCTCGTGAGTTCGGCCGCATTGCGGCGCAGACTGCAAAGCAGGTGGTTACGCAGCGAATTCGGGAAGCTGAACGCGGGATTATTTACACAGCTTATGCGGACCTCGAGGAAGATATCGTCACAGGGATCGTCGCGCGGCAGGATGCCCGCTATTTTTATGTCGATCTCGACCGTACGGAGGGCTTGCTGCCGATCAACGAAATCATCCCAGGTGAGGTTTTGCGGCTTGGGGATCGGATTAAGGTTTTTATCACGCGAGTGGAAAAGACAACGAAAGGCCCGCAGATTATGCTGTCTCGCACGCATGCAGGCTTGTTGCGGCGTTTGCTAGAGCTCGAGGTGCCGGAAATCTACGATGGTGTGGTAGAAGTCAAGGCGGTGGCGCGGGAAGCGGGTTCGCGTAGCAAGGTTGCCGTATATTCGCGCAACAGCGACGTGGACGCCATTGGTGCCTGCGTAGGGCCCAAGGGGATGCGGATTCAATCGATCGTTTCGGAGCTTTGCGGAGAGAAGATCGATGTGATCGAGTGGAGTAACGACGCTGGCATATTTGCGGCCATGAGTTTGTCCCCGGCTAAAGTGGTGGATGTGGAGATCTTTGACGAAGAAAAGCTGGCACGCGTCACAGTGCCAGATAATCAACTCTCACTCGCCATTGGCAAGGAAGGACAGAACGCCCGATTGGCTGCAAAGCTAACCGGTTGGAAGATCGATATCAAGAGCGAGAGTCAGGTTGGGCGGACGACGTCTTTGTTTGCAGATTTCGCCAGTGACGCGCTTTATTCCGAATAAAAGAACCTTCAGGTCGAGGTGACGTGTTGTGCCGAAGCGGATTCCGGAGCGGCAGTGTGTAGGATGCCAAGAGCAAAAGCCTAAACGCAGTATGTTGCGTATTGTGCTTACGCCTGAAGGTGACATTTTGATCGACCCGACAGGCAAGAAAGCAGGGCGCGGCGCTTACATCTGTCAGAAACGTAGCTGCTTTTTGCAGGCGCAAAAACGCAAGTCGCTCGACCGCGGGTTAAAGACCAGTGTCAAACCCGAAGTGTACGACGCGTTGGCCAGCCTTCTTGAGGATACGGAGGAAGCCGGTGATCGCAGTGGCTAATTTGTTATCTGCGGTTGGACTCGCGGCGCGTGCGAGGGAAGTGGTGTCTGGTGAAGATTTTTGCTTTCGGGCGATTCGCCAGGGCCGGGCTCGGGTTGTACTTCTAGCGAGTGATGCGGGTGCCAATGGGGCGAAAAAAGTGCGCGATAAGTGTGCGTTTTACCACGTTCCTTTGGTTGTGACCTTGAATCGGGATGATTTGGGTCGGGCGATTGGCAAGCCCTCGCGAACGGTGGTCGCTATCACATCTGCTGCGTTTGCGGATATGGTGTTACAGGCGATCGACGGCCATCCGGATGGAGGACATCCGAGGACTTTGGAGGTGACTGTATTTGACAAAACTCCGCGTGTATGAGTACGCCAAGCAATTGAACATGTCGAGCAAGGAAATCATTACAATTTTGAGCCGTCTGAATATTCCGGTGAATAACCACATGAGTGTCATGGAGACACCTATGGTGGAAGCGGTGGAGAGTTTTTTTTCGGATGTCAAGTCGCGTGCTGCGACAAGAACGGCCGCTGAGCAAGAGCGTAGGCAGGAACGCGAGCGTGCGATGGCTGAAGCTCGTGCCGCAAAAGCCGCGCAAGAGAAGGAAAAAGAGGGAACTGTGGAGGGTGAAGGATTGGTACGTACGGTTCGGATCGCAGATGTGGCAGGGTTAGAAGGGCGCTCCGGGCAAACGGGAGTTTCCACCGTCAGTGAGGTCTCGACAGAAGCGCCGGTGGCACATGCCACCCCAAGCAAGTCAGTGGCTGAGGAGATTGTCCGTGCTCCGATCGAACACCAAGTAGATGAGTCCGCTACTCAGATCACCGGTGCACGCTCAACGCAGGCGACCGCAGAAGGTCAACAGTCGACTCGGCGTCCGGATGGGATGGGCCAAAGAACCGGTCAACCGCGCAGCGGTTCGCAAGAAGGTGGCACTAGTGGGGGCTACAACCGTCCACAAGGCGACCGTCCCGCAGGTGGGGGCTACAACCGTCCGCAAGGCGACCGTCCCGCAGGTGGCGGCTACAACCGTCCGCAAGGCGACCGTCCCGCAGGCGGCGGCTACAACCGCCCGCAAGGCGACCGTCCCGCAGGCGGCGGCTACAACCGTCCACAAGGCGACCGCCCGGCAGGTGCTGGCGGCTACAACCGTCCGCAAGGCGACCGTCCGGCAGGCGCTGGCGGCTACAACCGTCCACAAGGCGATCGTCCGGCAGGCGCTGGCGGCTACAACCGTCCACAAGGTGATCGTCCGGCAGGTGGCGGCGGCTACAACCGTCCACAAGGCGACCGTCCGGCAGGTGGCGGCGGCTACAACCGTCCGCAAGGCGACCGTCCGGCAGGTGGCGGCGGCTACAATCGCCCACAAGGCGACCGTCCGGCAGGTGGCGGCGGCTACAATCGCCCGCAAGGCGGATCATCCGCTGGCAATCGGGCTCCTGGACGCTCAGGCGGCGGCTTTGGCGGCAACGCTGCAGCGAGTGGCGCGCGAAGCGACAATGGAGCGCGTGGCGGCGCGGGCAGTCGGAATTTCGGAGGCGGCTCGGGAACCGGCTCGCGTTTTACACCGGCGCAAGGGGATGCAGCGCGCAGCAGCGGTAACGGGGCTGGTAGTCGCAAACGCGGCAGTGGCAACGGCGATCGCGCAGGCGGCAATCGCTTCGGTTCTGACCGCCGCGAGAACAATCGCAAGTTGCAGGCGCCACGCTCGCGTGGCCGTTCCGAACAGACTGTAAGGGCGCCAGAAGGTCCGCGTCAGGTCAAAGTCGACGCACCGATGACAGTGAGTGAATTTGCCCATTTGATTCGTCGCGAGGCTTCAGAAGTGATCAAGAGACTGCTGTTTCTTGGTGTCGTAACGACGATCAATCAAGAGATCGATACAGACACCATGGTGCTCGTGGGGGCCGAGTTTGGTACGGAAGTCATCGTCGAAGAACCGCGCAACCTAGAAGCTGAGGAAATGCTACATGAGGTAGTTGACGAGTCTTTGCTCGAGCATCGCGCACCTGTGGTCACCATCATGGGTCACGTCGATCACGGGAAGACGACCCTGCTCGATGCTATTCGTCAGACCAATGTTACCGCCTCTGAGGCGGGGGGGATCACCCAACACATCGGCGCGTACCAAGTGGAGATTAACCAGAAGAAAATTACCTTTCTAGACACGCCTGGTCACGCAGCTTTCACCACGATGCGGGCGCGCGGAGCGCAAGTCACCGATATTACGGTGCTTGTCGTCGCTGCAGACGATGGCGTTATGCCGCAGACGGTAGAAGCGATCGACCACGCCAAGGCTGCCAATGTGCCGATTATCGTCGCTATCAACAAGATCGATAAGCCGGGTGCGAATCTTGAACGTATCAAACAAGAGCTCACTGAACACGGTCTCGTGGCGGAAGAGTGGGGCGGCGACACGATCTTTGTCCCGATCTCGGCACTGCAAAAGCAAGGTATACCTGAATTGCTTGAGATGATTTTACTGGTCGCTGAAGTCGCAGATCTGAAGGCCTCGCTTTCCTCTAGAGCGCGCGGCAGTGTGATTGAGGCACAGCTAGATCGTGGTCGCGGCCCAGTGGCAACGGTCTTGGTGCAAAACGGCACTTTGGCGGTCGGCGATATTGTCGTTGCTGGCAACACCTTTGGGCGGGTTCGCGCCATGGTCAATGACCGAGGACGCCGTGTCAAAGAGGCACATCCATCCATGCCGGTGGAAATTGTCGGTTTGACAGATGTCCCGAATGCCGGTGATCTCTTTGTCGTCTACGACGATGAACGGCAAGCCCGTCAGGTCTCTGAGCGGCGTACAACCCGTCAACGCGCTGAAGAACTCGGTGCGAATTCGCGTGTTACCCTCGATGATCTGTATAAACAGATCCAAGAAGGAGAGGTCAAAGACCTCAATCTGATCTTGAAGGCCGACGTGCATGGCTCGGCTGAGGCGGTCCTCGGCGCGTTGCAAAAAATTGAGGTCAGTGGTGTACGTATCCGCGTGATTCACAGTGGGGTTGGTTCCATCACGGAATCCGATATCTTGCTCGCATCAGCTTCCAACGCGATTGTGCTTGGGTTTAATGTTCGACCTGAACCCAACGCCGCGAAGATGGCCGATTCGGAAAAAGTGGACGTGAGACTGTACCGTGTAATTTACAATCTCGTTGAGGAGATCGAATCGGCCCTCAAAGGGATGCTAGACCCGGTCTACAAAGAAGTGGTCTTAGGCCGTGCGGAGATCCGTCAGCTATTCAAGGTATCGAAAGTGGGCACGATCGCAGGCGCGATGGTACAAGAAGGAAAACTTGTGCGCGACGCAGAGGCTCGGCTGATTCGCGGGGGCGTTGTGGTGCATGAAGGGAAACTCGATTCCCTGAAACGCTTCAAGGACGACACGCGTGAAGTGGCGGCTGGTTATGAGTGCGGATTGACCCTCGAGCGCTTCAACGATATCAAAGAAGGGGATATTGTAGAAGTGTTCAAAATGGAGGCCGTCAAGGCAGAGTAAGGCCTCCAATCCAGGGTGGGTGAAGCGTGAATGAAAGTGAGAACAGAGCGCATTGCGCTGCAAATGCAAAAAGAAATCAGCGAGATTATACAGACGCAAGTGAAAGATCCGCGCGTTGGGTTTGTGACTGTCACTGCCGTAGAGGTATCGAGTGATCACACGCACGCAAAGGTGTTCGTGTCTATTCTCGGCAACGAGGAGGAACGCGTTCGTTCGATGCAGGCGCTAGAGCGTGCCAAAGGTTTTATCCGCACGGAAGTGGGGCGTCGTATTCGCTTGCGCGTGACGCCTGAGTTGCATCTAAAACGCGATGAGTCTATGGACTACAGCTCACGCATAGGGAAAGTTCTTCAGGAGATCGCAGCGCGCGAAGAGCCGAACGTCCTTGACTCCGCCAAGGAGAACGAAGAGGATGTCTAACGATGCTTACGGGGCAATCATGGAGCGGATTCGAGATGGCAGCGGTCCGCTCCTGATTGTCTGTCATGTCAGTCCTGACGGGGATGCGGTGGGCGCGGCCCTAGCGGTGGCGCATTACTGTGAGTCGGTGGGACGAGCTTTTGTGCTAGTCAATGATGATCCAGTGCCGTCGCGCTATGATTTTATGCCGCTTGCCGATCGCTTTTTGCGCACGACGGATGTGTCACTGCGTTTTGCGCAGGTGATCGCTGTAGACTGTGCAGATGCGCGTCGGATGGGACAGACGACACTTTTGTTCGCGCCGGACTATGAGTTGATCAATATCGATCACCACGATACGAATGACGGGTATGGCCACTTGAATGTGGTCGATCCGCAGGCTGCCGCGACATGTTTGGTGCTGTATCGGATGATGCACACGTTACATGTACCGATTGGGCGAGCGATGGCTACGTGTCTGTATACCGGTATCGTCTTTGACACTGGTGGTTTTCGGTATAACAATTCGACACCGGAAATTCATTTGGCGGCGGCGGATTTACTGACGCGCGGGATTGAACCGTTTTACATTGCCGATCGCGTTCTTGAAGCGATGACGAAAGAGCAAGTAGAGTTAGTCCGCTTAGGACTTTCGACACTGGTAGTCGATCCTAGTGGCCGCATGGCGTATGTCGCGGTCGATCAAGCGATGCTGTCAGCATCGGGTGCGACCGACGATGATACGGAGGCGTTGCTGCCGTATACGCGGTCACTCTCGGGAGTGGAAGTCGGCATTTTGTTTCGTGAGCGCACAGATCATTCCGTCAAGGTCAGCTTGCGTTCGCGCGAACGCGTCGATGTCGCGGCGATCGCCGTGTCGTTTGGCGGGGGTGGTCACGTTCGTGCGGCTGGTTGTAACTTGGAAGGCCCGCTCGCAGATGCGATCGCGCAAGTCACGGATCAGGTGCGTAAAGCTGTATCGGCCGCATTTGCGCAGTGAATAGCACTTTTGTACCGTCATGAAGCAGGAGGCTTGACAGGAGTGGATGAGTTTGGATCCGGTGTCCTTGTCCTACATAAACCACGAGGCATGACATCACAGCAGGCCGTCACGCGAGTACGGCGTATGCTCGATTATGCCAAGGCCGGTCACAGCGGGATTCTCGATCCTGAAGTCACAGGTGTCTTGCCTATCTTGTTCGGGTCTGCGACGCGGTTGGCTGAGTACATTATGGATGCGCAAAAGGCCTACGAAGCCGTCGTGCATTTCGGGAGCGCGACAGATACACAAGATGCGACGGGACAAGTGGTGGCGACAGGCGATCCTAGTGGTCTCGATCGGGCCGTGGTAGACGCCGCACTGGCCACTTTTGTAGGCGAGATTGAACAGATGCCACCACAGTACTCTGCGCTTAAAATTGCAGGGGTGAGGGCCTATGAGTTGGCGCGCAAAGGCCAGGTGGCGCCGCTTGTGGCGAGGACTGTGCAGGTATTGTCTTGTTCGCTGATTGACTTTACGCACGTGGAAGGTCTCGTGCAAGCGCGATTCTCGATCACGTGCAAAAAAGGGACCTATGTGCGCACGATCTGTCATGATCTAGGTGCGTTGGTCGGTGTCCCGGCGCACATGGCACAGCTCGTGCGTACGCGTTCAGGTCCGTTCACTTTGGCGGATGCCCATTCGATCGATGAGGTGGCGGAAAAGGGACGCCTTCTGGTGCTGACTCCCGAACATGCCGTTACGTCATTGCCTGCTTTTACTGTCACGCCAGAACAGGCGCAACGCGTCTTTCACGGGGCTCGCCTGCAAGTCCGCGGGGTCGCTCCGCTTCCCGTGGCACAAGATGTACGTCTCCATGGACCGAGTGGGCAGCTTTTGGCGATCTACACCGTGCTGCACGCCGTCCCTGGAGAAGGGCTCACATTGGCAGCAAAAAAAGTGCTCGCACTTCAGGAGGTCACAGTGTGAATCACAGCATTTCTCAGCACACACTAGCGACGAAACCGGTCGACATATCGGCCACGGCGCGCGTGATGGCAATAGGCAAATTCGATGGGTTACATATCGCCCACCAATCTGTCCTTAAGCAGGCTGTGCGACGCGCCGAACAAGGGTTGGGAGACCCGTGTCTGTTCGCTTTTACACCGCATCCGCGGTTGGCGCTCACAGGTGATCAAGCGTATGTTCGTTGGTTGACTCCGCCCTCTGAACGGGCAATTTTGGCGCGTAATTATGGCGTGCAGTGTTCATATGTCGCGGAGTTTCATCATGCGTTTCAAAGGCAAACGGCACAGGAGTTTGTCGTAGATTACCTCATTCCACTCGGGACTCGGCATATCGTCGTTGGATATGATTTTCGGTTTGGCAAAGGTGGCGCATACACTACCGCAGATTTGTCTGAGATTGCGCTTGCATACGGCATTAGTTGTGATGTGGTCGATCACATCGACGTGGATGGAGCGCCCGTTAGCAGTTCACGTATCCGATCGGCGCTTTCGGAGGCTGACATACAGAAGGCTACGCGCCTGCTTGGACGTCCCTATCAGTGGCGTGCTAAAGTCATCACAGGTGACCAAAGGGGCCGCACAATCGGATTTCCAACTGCCAATCTCGATTTGCTTGAACCTTTTGTCATTCCGGCAGCAGGTGTCTACGGGGTTGACTGTATGCTCGCAGATGGCACAACCCACAGGGGGATGCTGAACATCGGTGTCAGACCGACAGTAAAAGTACAAGGGCAGTTGACGCTCGAAGCTCATCTGCTGCATTTCAGTGGGGATCTCTATGGGCAGGAGATGGTGGTGCGCTTTTTAGGTCATCTGCGCAATGAACGCAAGTTTGCGTCGTTAGATGAGTTGCGCAAGCAACTCGCGCAAGACGCCGCGTCTGCCGCCGAGCTGTAAATGCGGTTGTTCTCTTTACTCTATACCCGGACATGTGTATACTGAGTTAGATTGCGCCATACTGATGATACATCGCTTGTGCTCAGTTTCTCGCCTCTCCGTCGGTTACTTGGCACAAAGCATGGTCTGTAGGCAAAACTAGGAGGTTATATTAGTGGCAACTTCGCAAGAACGCAAGACCGAGATTATCGAATCTTTTGCCGTACACGAGAACGATACAGGTTCCCCGGAGGTGCAGGTTGCACTTCTCACGGAGCGCATCAACTATCTGAATGAGCATTTCCGCACGCACAAGAAAGATCATCATTCACGCCGCGGTTTGTTCAAGATGGTGCACCGTCGGGCACACCTTTTGCGTTATCTGCGAGAGCAAGATATCAACCGCTATCGGACGCTCATTACTCGTCTGGGACTTCGCAAGTAGGTTAGGAGCGGGCTTGCCCGCTTCTTCTTCATATACAGGATAATCAGGCATTGGAGTCAAGTAGGTTGACTGGATACAAAGGGGACATGCACGTGGTACATACACAGGAAAGTACCTTGGGCGGACGCAGGATCACGCTTGAGACTGGCCGCCTCGCCAAGCAGGCAAACGGCGCCGTACTTGTCACATATGGCGAGACAGTGGTACTTGCGACCGTGACAGCTTCGAAAGAACCGAAAGATTTAGACTTTTTTCCGCTCACGGTGAACTACGAGGAGCGGCTGTATGCAGTGGGTAAGATCCCAGGCGGTTTCATCAAACGCGAAGGTCGGCCGAGTGAAAAAGCGATTTTGTCGAGTAGACTGATCGATCGACCTATTCGACCGCTGTTTGCCGATGGTTTTCGCAATGATGTGCAAGTCGTCGCACTGGTCATGTCAGTCGATCAAGACTGTGCACCGGAGATCGCCGCCATGATTGGCGTTTCCGCTGCCTTGGCAGTGTCAGATGTGCCATTTGACAAACCGATCGCAGGCGTCATCGTCGGACGAGTGGACGGCCAGTTTGTGATTAATCCGACCACTGCGCAAGTGGAAAAAAGTGATCTGCATTTGGTCGTCGCAGGCACCAAGGACGCCATTATGATGGTGGAGGCAGGCGCCCGCGAGATACCCGAATCGGTCATGTTAGAGGCGATCATGTTCGGACATGACGAGATCAAGCGTATGGTTGACCAGATCGAACAGTTCGCAGCTCGCGCTGGCAAGCCGAAGATGGTGGTCAGCTTGCACGAGGTAGATGCAGACGTGAATCGCGAAGTGCGTGAATATGCGACAGAGCGCATGAAAGCGGCGATCTACACGGCGGAGAAGCACGCTCGTCAAGAGGCGATCTCCGAGGTTGTCCAGATGACGATAGAAGCGCTGTCCGAGAAATTTGCGGACAAGCTTTCTGACTTGAAAGAAGTCTTGCACGACATTGAGAAAGAGGTTGTCCGAGGCGCGATTCTGGACGAAGGGATGCGGCCGGACGGACGTGGACTCGATGAGATTCGGCCGATTTCTGTCGACGCAGGCGTACTGCCACGCACGCATGGCTCGGGCTTATTCACGCGCGGACAGACACAGGCGCTCTCGATCTGTACGCTCGGCGCTCTCGGCGACGTACAAATTCTCGATGGTATCAGTACAGAAGAGAGCAAGCGCTTTATGCACCACTACAACTTCCCACCCTTTTCCACTGGCGAAGCGCGTCCGCTACGTGCCCCGAGTCGTCGCGATATCGGCCATGGAGCGCTTGGAGAACGTGCGCTTGAGCCGATTATTCCATCGGAAGAGGTGTTTCCGTACACAATTCGTTTGGTGTCAGAAGTGCTTGAATCTAACGGTTCGAGCTCTCAGGCAAGTATATGCGGGTCTACCCTGGCCTTAATGGATGCCGGTGTACCGATCAAGGCGCCTGTCGCCGGTGTCGCGATGGGCCTTGTCAAGGAAGGCGAGCGCGTCGCTGTGCTCACTGACATTCAAGGGCTCGAAGATCATCTCGGCGACATGGACTTCAAAGTCGCAGGTACTGCCGAAGGTGTGACTGCGCTGCAGATGGATATCAAGATCGGCGGAATCGATCGGCGGATTCTCGAGACTGCCCTCCAAAAGGCGCATGACAGCCGCATGTTTATCCTCAGTCGGATGATGGAGGCCATCTCTGCACCGCGTGCGGAACTCTCTCGTTTTGCGCCGCGCATCATCACGATGAAGATCAATCCGGATAAGATCCGCGAAGTGATCGGACCAGGCGGTCGAGTCATCAACAAAATCATCGATGATACCGGTGTCAAAATTGACATTGAGCAAGATGGCCGGATCTTCATCGCGGCGTCTGATGTCACGGCAGGTGATAAGGCCAAAGCCATTATCGAAGGCATCGTGCGCGACGTTGAGGTGGGACAGACTTACGAAGGAAAAGTCATGCGCGTAGAGAAGTACGGCGCATTTGTAGAGATCTTGCCAGGGAAGGAAGGTCTCGTGCATGTCTCGCAACTTGCAGCCGATCGTGTCGACAAGACGGAAGATGTGGTGAAAGTCGGCGATCCGCTACGAGTCAAGGTGACGGAAGTCGATGCGCAAGGCCGTCTGAACCTTTCGCATAAGGAAGTGCTGCGTGATATGGGCATCCCGGTCACCGACATCCCTGTGCGCTCGGAAGGAGATCGCGGACCACGCCCAGATCGTGGTCCAAGGCCCAGTGGAGCCGGCGACCGTCGCCCCCGCAGTTGATGAATTTGGGACCTGCCGTTTGTAAAGGACAAGCCTCCTCGTGTAAGCGCGAGGAGGCTTGTCCTTTCATACCTTGTCCTGCCTCTGCATAGGCTTTTCTATCAGTGTCTGTGCGCGGCAGTGGGAAGGTGGGATTTCAATGGGTGGCACAAGAGGTTCATTAGCTAGAGGAGTAGCGGTTTTCGGCATGACGCTCCTTGTGGTCATGCATTTCTGTACGAGTGTAGGATACCCTTTCTGGGCCAAAGTCGAGAGATTCACTACAGCTTCCTCGGATGATTCTCGTTGGCTCGCATTGGTGTTGGTTATGAGTGCGTATGTGGGGGGGAACTGGATATGGGCCAAAATCCGCGTCCGTCCAAGTTCTGGTTGATCATATCCAGAGACGCCTTATTGCTGTCTGCTTGTGCCATTGTCGTTGCAGTCGTCGGGATCTGGGGCCCCTCATTTACTGGTACGACATCGGTCTTTCGTGCTTTGTCAGCTGTCGCAGACGGTGATCTCCCTGTTGCCAATAGCGTGATGGCATCCGGAGCAAACGCAAGCGTGCAAACGCAACTAGAGGAAATCGCCAAACGGTTTGATGCACCGCCTGTCAACGCGCGTGCCGATTCTGTCTGGCGTCTGATCCCTGGCGTAAACGGCGTTCGGCTCAATATGCAACAAACACTGAAAAATCCTAACGCGACGCCGCTCGTCTTCGACCAGATCCCACCTGCAATCAGTCTCAATGATTTCGTGGCACAACCGATTTATCGAGGCAATCCACTGAAACGCCAGATGGCGCTGATGATCAACGTTGCCTGGGGCAGTGAGTACCTCAATCCTATTCTCCATATCTTGAAGCAGAATCACGTCAAAGCGACGTTTTTTCTAGACGGTTCTTGGACGACTAAGAACGCTGCGATGGCGCGCCAAATAGAGAATACAGGAATGGAATTAGGCAATCATGCGTTTAATCACCCGAATATGAGTCGATTGTCCCGTACGGCCATGATCAGCCAAATTCAAAAGACCAATGCCGCGATCGAGGCGGCAACCGGGGTAAAGCCTACGCTGTTTGCGCCACCTTCCGGTGACTTCAACGATATGGTGGTGCGGGTGGCGGCTGGTCTGAACATGCGTACGATTCTGTGGACGCTGGATACAGTAGACTGGCGTCGACCTAGTCCCCAAGTGATTTTGCGGCGGATCGTCAATAAAAGGACGCCGGGCGCGCTCGTATTGATGCACCCCACAGCGCCGACTGTGGCCGCACTGCCTGAACTCATTCAGTCACTTAGGCGTGATGGCTATCAGCTCGTGACCGTATCCACTCTTTTGAGTCCTCTGCGCCCCGTGCCGAAAACGATCGCCGAGGCACTCTCCACACACCGCTAGTTGTGACCATGAGTCCCACTTTGATATAGTGGAAACTGGTGTCGCATGCTTTACGGAGTGATGGAGGAGGTTGCGTTTGATCTATAGGCATACATTGGCTAATGGACTGAGGGTTGTTTTAGAGGATGTACCGGCCGTGCGCTCAGTGAGTATGGGGATCTGGGTGGGCACGGGATCGCGCGATGAGCGTCCGGAGCAAAGCGGAATTTCCCACCTGCTGGAGCACATGTTTTTCAAAGGGACCAAGACGATGACCGCCCGCCAACTCGCCGAGGTGTTTGATGGCATTGGCGGACAGATCAACGCGTTTACAGCAAAGGAATATACGTGTTATCACGCTAAGGTACTCGATGAACACACCGATATCGCCTTGACCACGCTTGCCGAGATGCTCTTTACGTCGCTCATGGATGAAGCGGAGTTGGAACGTGAAAAAGGCGTCGTGATGGAAGAAATCACGATGTATGAGGATAATCCTGAGGAATCTGTCCACGACTTGATCGTAGAGCAGTCCTTTGCAGGACATCCGCTTGGTGCCAATATTCTAGGAACGCGCGAGAGTCTGGAAATGATCGATCGTGGTCAGTTGATGACCTATATTGAGGAACGTTACACGCCGAGCAATATGGTGATCTCCGTGGCAGGTCACATTGATGCAAGCGCTGTGCTTCGTCGCATTGAGGAGCTTTTCGGGCAGTTTTCACGTACCCCACGCACTTACGTGACAGGTGCGCCGAGCTTCTGCACAAGTCAGCTATTTCGGGCCAAACCGGTAGAACAGGCGCACGTGTGTCTAGCGTTGCCTGGGTATGCATATGAACACCCGCACACTTATGGCATGATCTTGCTGAACAACATCTTGGGGGCGAGTTCGAGCTCACGCCTATTTCAAGAGATCCGCGAGAATCGCGGAATGGCTTACAGCGTGTTTACGTACCATAGTGCATTTCGCGATACCGGCCTTTTTGCTATTTACTTTGGCGCGAATCCTAATCAGGCGCAAAGTGTGCTCGATGTGATCGAAGAGATGGTGCAAGAGTGGATCGCGCAAGGCATCACTGCAGAGGAATTGCAAAAGGCGAAAAATCAGGTCAAAGGCTCACTGATCTTGAGTCTCGAAAACACATCGAGTCGGATGAGTCGCATCGCTAAGAATGAACTGCTACTCCAAAGGCAAGTCGATCTAGACGAGATGATCAACGAAGTCGAGCGAGTGACAGTGCACAGCCAACATGATTTGATCCGCGAATTGTTTCAAGGCCCCTTTACCTTTGTTGGGCTCGGGCCAGACAGTGCCCCGTTGCAATATTCGAGCGACCTACCTCGGAGCGAAGACCGATGAGACGCTTTGAATGGGTGCCCTCTTTTGTTTCGGACGGTCTCACGTTGCCTCAGCGACAGACCACTGATGCAGCCGGGTATGACCTGGCTGCTGGTGAGACGGTGTATATTGCACCTGGTGGGTTTGCCCTTGTACGCACTGGTGTTCGCGTGCAACTAGAAGTCGGGGAATTCCTCGCACTGTATGCGCGCAGCAGTCTCGCACTGCGACGCAAGCTCATGCTCGCCAATGGCGTCGGAGTCATCGATCGGGACTACTACGAAAACCCTGACAATGGTGGCGAAATCATGGTTGCGCTTTGGAATATGGGGACTTCCGTCGCTTTTATCGAGCGGGGGGATCGGATTGCCCAAGCCGTCATGATGCCTTTCCTTATTACGGAAGATGATCATCCTGTCAAACGCCACAGACATGGTGGTTTTGGCTCCACAAATGCCTCTCCTATAGGCAGATAGTCCCGTTATTTCACCCATTGAGCTACCATGGCATAGTCTAATGGCATGTAGCTGGCGGCAGACCAGGTGCGAGTTTGTCTTGAATTTTGCGCGACTTGGCGTACAATGTGGTGAAAGGGGTACCCGGACTCTATGCTGACGGGGATTAAGATGGCGTTTGTGGGCGGAGATGCCCGCATGCTTGAAGTGGTGCGATACGTAAGCGACTTGGATGCCACGATGAGTCTGTGCGGCTTTGAACACGCGACGATTGAGTACCCGGATACGCGGAAATGTTTGCTGACTCCAGAGGTGCTGTCCGATGTGGCTGCAGTCGTGTTGCCAGTCGCAGGTATGAGTGATGACGGGGTAGTCGAGGCCAAGTTTGCTGATGCGCATCTCACCCTCACTGACGAGCACTTTGCCGCCATCCCGAAGGCGGCCCTCATCTTTACAGGAATTGCAAGGCCGGCTCTGGCCAGTGTCGCTCGCAAGCATGGATTGCATCTTGTTCGGTTGATGGAACTCGATGAAGTAGCGATACTCAACTCGATTCCAACAGCCGAAGGTGCTATAGCCTTGGCGATGGAGCATACGCAGATCACTTTGCACGGATCGCGTTGCGTCGTGCTTGGTCTTGGACGTTGTGGTGTGACGTTGGCGAGAACACTCGCTGGCATCGGGGCCAAGGTCTCCGTGTGCGCGCGCAAGCCAGCCGATCTTGCGAGGATTGCAGAGATGGGACTGACTCCTTACGCGTTACAAGACATGGAGACGGCGCTGGAAGATGCGGACGTGATTTTCAATACGATTCCCGCCCCTATTCTCACATCTGACGTGTTGACGCACATCCCCCGCTCTTCTGTCATCATCGACATCGCTTCTGCTCCTGGCGGGACCGATTTTCGTTTTGCAGAAAAACGCGGTATTCAAGCAATTCTCGCACCAAGTCTGCCCGGAATGGTAGCACCTAAGACAGCCGGTAGAATCATTGCGCGCACGATTGCGCGCATGCTTCTCGAACAGGCTTGATTCCGGGGAGTGAGACGATTGACGGATCTGCGCGGCAAGACGGTCGGATTTGGGATTACGGGTTCACATTGTACCTATGCTGAAGTATTTCCAGAAATCGAACGCTTAGTCGAAAAAGGCGTTCATGTCGTGCCTATTTTTTCAAATGCTGTGGTGAATACGTCGACACGCTTCGGCGAAGCAGGTGAGTGGGTGCAAAAAATCGAGTCGCTCACCGGGGAAAAAGGGATTTTTACTATTCCGGATGCCGAACCTCTGGGGCCTTCCAAAAAGATCGACTGTATGGTGATTGCCCCGTGCACAGGCAGTACGCTCAGCCGCTTCGCCAATGCGCAGACGGACTCACCTGTTTTGATGGCGGCTAAAGCTACCCTTCGTAACGATCGTCCGGTAGTCTTGGCCATTTCGACCAACGATGGACTGGGGCTCAATATGGCCAATATCGCGCGTCTGATGGCGACGAAAAATGTGTTTTTCGTACCGTTTGGGCAGGATGACCCAGTGAATAAAATCAATTCGTTGGTAGCGGATATGTCACGCCTGCAACCTGCCATTGCTGCGGCGCTGGAAAAGACGCAAACGCAGCCTGTATTGATCGAACGGCATAAGCCCGCGTAAGTGGCGCTCAGGTCATCTAATGGAGTTCACAGGCTGCGCACAGAGATAAAGGGAGTGGAGAATTTGAGTCGAAACGTGCGCGTAGCCGTCGTGGGCGCAACGGGTGCTGTCGGTAAGGCAATGATCGATACTTTGCTGCGCAGAGAGTTTCCGTATACGGATTTGCGGTTGTTAGCCTCGAAGCGATCGGCAGGTACTGTCATCAACGTCGCTTCCAGAGCCTATGAAGTGCAGGAAGCAACGCCTGAGTCGTTTGATGGGGTTGACATCGCACTTTTTAGCGCAGGAGCGGATGTGTCCTTGCGTTTGGCGCCTGAGGCCGTAGCGCGCGGAGCGCTCGTGATCGATAACACGAGTGCCTACCGTATGCACGCAGACGTCCCGCTGGTGGTGCCTGAAGTGAATCCGGAAGCGATGTGGGGACATCAAGGGATCATCGCGAACCCCAACTGCTCCACTATTCAGATGCTCGTTGCGCTGCGCCCACTACAGCTCGCGTACGGTTTGAAACGCATTGTCGTATCTACCTATCAAGCGGCCTCAGGGGCTGGCGAACGCGCGATTGCAGAACTGCGCGAGCAGACTGTCGCATTCCTTGAAGGCCGTGAGATGAAAGCGTCGGTAATGCCTGTCAGTAAACTGGCAAAGCACTATCCGTTAGCGTTTAACGTGCTGGCACAAATTGACGTGTTTGCCGACAATGGATTTACTAAAGAAGAAATGAAGATGGTTCATGAGACGCACAAGATTCTGGCTGATGATTCGCTGGCTGTGACGCCGACTTGTGTACGCGTGCCTGTGGTATACGGGCACGCGGAGTCTGTGTACGTGGAGACGGAGCGTAGCTTTGATATCGATCAGGTTCGGGCACTGCTCGCTCAGTCGCCAGGCATTGAGGTGCAAGATGACCCGCAAGCACAGCTGTATCCCCAGCCGCTGTTGGCGGCTGGACGCTTTGAAGTATTCGTAGGGCGTTTGCGCCAAGACCTTTATACGCCAAACGCCCTGTCTATGTGGGTTGTCTCAGACAACATTTTAAAAGGTGCCGCTTACAATGCAGTCCAAATCGCTGAGCTTTGGCTGTCTCGGGAGGCTCATACAGCATGAAGATTATGGTTCAAAAGTTCGGCGGCACCTCTGTATCGAGCCGTGCCATGCGCGAACTTGCGATCGAACACATCAGCGAGGCGCGGTCATCCGGGTATGCTGTCGTCGTCGTGGTCTCGGCCATGGGACGCGCAGGAGATCCTTATGCGACAGATACGCTGTTATCCTTGGTTCCTTCAGAGGACCAATTGACCGAGCGCGACAGTGATCTTTTGCTTTCGTGTGGAGAAACGATTTCCTCAGTGGTCTTCGGGGCGATGTTACGGGCGCGCGGTTTTGAGGTGACGGTACTGTCAGGTGGGCAAGCTGGCATCCGTACATCGGATGAGTTTGGCAATGCGCGGATTGCCGAGATTGACCCTGGTCGCATGCTCTCTGAACTGCGACATGGTCGAATTGTAGTGGTGTCCGGTTTTCAGGGGATCACAGAGGATGGAGAAGTGACGACTCTAGGGCGCGGCGGCAGTGATACGACAGCCACCGCGTTGGGCGTTGCGCTCGATGCCGACTGCATCGACATTTTCACGGATGTTGACGGCATCATGACCGCCGACCCACGGCTTGTCGACAAAGCAGTCCGTCTTGACCGCGTCACGTACACTGAAATTTGCAATTTCGCGTATCAGGGGGCGAAAGTCATTCACCCTCGCGCGGTGGAGCTTGCGATGCAAAAGAATATACCGATTCGCGTGCGCGCCACCCGCTCAAAAGATGTAGGGACGCTAGTCACAAGCGCATCGCATCAGTGGGAGACGGTACACGCACAAGACCGCATATTGACTGGGGTGACGCACAGCGCGAATCTGACGCAAATTCGCGTGTCGCACCCAGAGCATGCGAGTAATTTCCAAAGTCCGGTCTTTACTGCGATGGCTGGGGCGGGCATCTCAGTTGATTTTTTCAATGTCACTCCGGACGAAGTGGTTTTTACAGTGCCGGCAGGTAAAGCGGGTCGCGCAAAGGCGATTCTAGAACACTTGGGTCTGCAAGTGCGCACGGTGGAACAGGTGGCCAAAGTCGCTGCAGTAGGTGCGGGCATTCATGGGGTGCCAGGAGTCATGGCGCGCATCGTTTCGGCGCTCACGGAAGAAGGCGTGGAGATCTTGCAGTCAGCTGACTCTAATACAACAATTTGGTGCCTCGTGCACGAAGTGGATCTCGTCAAGGCTATTCAGGCTATTCATCAAAAGTTTGACCTGCATGCGCTGGGAGGCCAATAAGCCATGTTCGGACGACTCGTAACAGCGATGGTCACGCCTTTTACAGAAGATTTGTCGGTAGACTTTAGTGGCCTTTCGCCACTGATCGAGCATTTGATCGACACGGGGACTACGGCAATCGTCGTCAGCGGCACGACAGGCGAATCCCCGACCCTTAGCCATGAGGAAAAGTTGCAACTTTTTACGGAGTGCGTGACGTTGTGTGGGGGGCGGATCCCCGTAATCGCAGGTACCGGGGGCTATAATACGCAAGAAGTCTGCGCTTTTACACGCGAGGTCGATGCGCTTGGCGTAGACGCCTTCTTGCAAGTCGCTCCGTACTATAACAAGCCTTCGCAAGAAGGGCTCTACCAACACTTTGCGCGCGTGGCTGATGTGACGAGCAAACCGTTACTCATCTACAATATTCCCGGCCGCACCGGAGTCAACGTCGAAGTCGATACAATGGTGCGTCTCGCGCAAATTCCCAATGTGATTGGGGTTAAGGAGTCTTCTGGGGATTTCACACAGATCTCTCGCATGATCGCCGAAACGCCCGATGACTTTATGCTATACAGCGGTGATGACAAGTTTACCCTCCCTGTACTTGCGTTAGGGGGAGTCGGAGTGATCAGCGTCGCGTCGCATGTCGCCGGCGATATGATGAATAACATGATCGAAGCTTTCTTGGCGCATGACACAGTCACGGCCAGGCAGTGGCATCATGAACTCATGCCCCTTTTTGAAGAGCTGTTTCGCACTTCAAATCCGGTGCTTGTCAAAGCGGCACTCAATATGCTGGAGATTTCGGTAGGCGGTGTCCGTTTGCCTTTAGTGGCGCCGACGCCCGAGCAACTTCGCAGTTTGCGCAAAGTTTTGAGTCGCTATGCGCAACTTGAACCTCTGCATTAAACGTCTGGACATGAGCATTGCACAAGGTGTGCGGGGAAATAGCTCGCACACCTTGTCTGTAGGACAAGCAGAAGGATGGCTTCGTCCATTTGTGTGCGGCGCGATATCTCATGTATAATCGTATCGACCAGATGGGACGGCGTCTTATTATATTCGGAGGTGTACTGTTGAGTAAATCCAACGTGAACAAACTGTTGATTATTCCCTTGGGAGGGCTCGGGGAGATCGGCAAGAACATGACGGCCTATGTGTATGGCAACGATATGATCGTTGTAGATGCAGGTTTAAAGTTTCCCGATGAAGAAATGCTCGGAATTGATATTGTCATTCCGGATATCACGTATTTGACAGAGAATCGTCATAAACTTCGTGGCTTGTTTCTCACGCACGGACACGAAGACCATATCGGTGGTTTGCCCTATGTGCTAAAGAGTGTGCAGGTCCCGGTCTACGGCACTCGCCTGACTTTGGGCCTTGTCGAAGGGAAACTGCGCGAGCACGGTATTCTCGACCAATCGAAGCTGATCCCGATCACTAACGAGAGTGAAGTTGTGCTCGGCAACTTCAAAGTCTCGTGCTTCCATGTCAATCACAGCATCCCTGACTCTGTCGGTTTTGCCATTGATACGCCGGAAGGTTTGGTCGTGCAAACCGGTGACTTTAAATTTGATCAGACCCCGGTGGACGGTGTCAAAGCAGACTATGCGAAGATGAATGAACTCGGATCGCGTGGGGTGCTGGCCCTGCTGTCAGACAGTACCAATGCGGAACGCCCTGGGTTCACAAACTCAGAGCGGACAGTCGGCGCAACGATCGACAGTATTTTTCAAGCGGCGCAAGGCCGCGTCATTCTGGCTACCTTCGCTTCGAATATTCATCGTATTCAACAAGTGATCTACTCAGCCGAGCGCCACAATCGTAAAGTGGCGATTGTAGGTCGCAGTATGGTGAACAACATCACGATCGCGCGCGATCTGGGCTATCTGGAAGTACAGCCTTCCACGATTATCGACCTCGATGATCTTAACCGATTCGATCCTAAGGACTTGGCACTGCTCACCACTGGTTCGCAAGGAGAGCCGATGTCTGCACTGACGCGTATGGCCCGTGCTACGCACCGGAAGGTAGAGGTGTATCCTGGCGACACGGTGATCGTGGCATCTTCCCCGATCCCTGGTAACGAAAAATCGATATCGCGCACGATCGATCAGTTGATGCGCGTCGGTGCGAAGGTGATTTATCAGTCAGTCTCAGGGATTCACGTTTCTGGACACGGTAGTCAAGAAGAGCTGAAACTGATGTTGAATTTCATCCGTCCGAAGTACTTCGTGCCTGTTCACGGTGAATTTCGGATGCTGAATCGACACTCGGAGCTCGCTATTGCTACAGGCGTGAACCCTGACAACATTCACGTTCTGGAACTCGGGGACGTACTTGAATTTCAAAATGGCGCGGCGCGCCTCGGGGGTAAAGTCACGGCGGGGGCAGTGCTGATCGATGGCCTCGGCGTTGGAGACGTGGGCAACATCGTCCTTCGTGATAGGAAGCTGTTGTCGCAAGACGGCATACTCATTGTCGTCGTGACGCTGTCTAAGCAGCGTGGGCAGATTCTCTCCGGTCCCGATATTATTTCACGCGGATTTGTCTATGTACGCGAGTCAGAAGATCTGCTCGATGAAGCGAATCGCGTGGTGAGTGCAACCTTGCAAAAGCTCATGACGGAAAATGTGAGCGATTGGTCTGGGTTGAAGACTGGTGTCCGCGATGCGTTAAGCCGTTTTCTGTACGAGCAAACACGCAGACGCCCCATGGTCTTGCCGATTATCATGGAAGTGTAAATATGGCTTTGGCGTCACATACTACCACCGTTACGCGGTACGCCCTTGCAGGGCGATACTGTGAGCGGACAAGGTGGGGTGACAGGGATGAACAACAAGCAAGGGGAGCCATCGCGGCTTGAACCCGAGTATCCAGGTGAATACCCGCCTTCTGGTCCCGAAGGGCCAGAAGGCGGAACTGCGATCGCCGAGAATATCGAGCGATTGGGTCAGACAAACCCGGTGGCAGACGAGTCGAACATGTACTGTCTGACGATTGTGGGACAAGTCGAAGGTCACATGATCTTACCGCCGCAAAATAAGACCACGAAATACGAGCATCTTTTCCCCCAGTTGGTTGCGGCTGAGCAAAGTGACAAGATCGAAGGCGTGTTGATCATTTTGAACACGGTCGGCGGCGATGTGGAGGCGGGGCTCGCGATTTCGGAAATGATCGCGTCTCTGTCAAAACCCACCGTGACATTGGTGCTCGGTGGCGGTCATTCGATTGGTGTTCCGATTGCGGTGGCTAGCGATTATTCATTTATCGCTGAATCGGCGACGATGACGATCCATCCGATCAGACTCAATGGCTTGGTCATCGGTGTGCCGCAAAGTTTCGAATACTTAGAGAAGATGCAAGAACGAGTGACGCGATTCATCACACTTCATTCGCGCATCAGTGAACAGACACTGAGAGACCTGATGCTAAAGACTGGGGAACTCGCTCGCGATATCGGTACGACAGTGGTAGGTCGCGACGCTGTGCAGTACGGGTTGATTGACGAACTTGGCGGCTTAGGGGCGGCGATGGCCAAACTGCGCTACTTGATCGAAGAAGCGCGCGGTCGCAAAGGCAGGATACTCCAATGATGCATTGGTCCATTTTGCCGCTAGAAGCCGTGATGGAAGGATATGATGACCCTTCTATCGCGCCGCAGATCATCGAGATTCATCAAGCTGGTGTGACGCTGCTGGTTGAGCCGGTAGGTAGCGGTCAGGCGAAGATCCATCGCCTCCTCTCTCCGAATGCAGCCGACTACCTAAAGCCAGAGTGGGCGCCAGGCCAAGTCGTCAATATGCAAGGCTAGAAGCGGGTGACGCCGTCATTTCGAGATGGACCTAGCGCGTAGATCTTCGTGTCTACGCGCTATTTCTATCGCAAAAGCAGGAGATAACGGCGCTTACCTCGAAAAGTAGAAGTAGCTTTTTAGTCATGAGTTGGCGGTGGATATCTACATGGCGAAACTCGATCACACGAGACGCGTATTGAAATATGAGTTGCTGGGGCTATTTTTGCTCGTTCTCGGCATTGTCACGTTGGGGGACTTGGGCGCAGTAGGACAAGCGCTTGACGATTTGTGCATCATGGTGGCAGGAAACTGGCACTTTCTTGTCCCTTTATATCTGGTGTGGGTTGCACTATTTGTGATGATCAAGCGGCATCGTTTTCGTTATACGCAAATGCAGATTGGTCTACTGATTCTTCTGTTTGTGACGGTGACCTGGAGTGAGCTTGATTTGTATACCCAGGCGGCGGCTCAGCTAGGGCCCGACCCTAATCTCCTACATATCACTCAGGTAGGGATTACGTCATTGACGCAGTCATTGCAAGTGCTCATCGTGTCACCTTCAGGCAGCACCTTGCCGCCTGCGGATGCAGGGGGTGGGATGTTGGGCTATGCGCTGTTCGCAGGACTGAAATATCTGTTTTCCGTCGTAGGTACCCTGCTTGTGATGATCGCCTTTTTGTTGGCGGCACTGGTCTTGATGACGCGCAAGTCGCTGGTCGGTTTCATTGAAAATGGATCGCGTTACTTTGAACGGAGATTCGACCGCGGTTGGACGGGTCTCATGCGTTCTTTGGCACGCCATGCGCGAGGCTCGGCACCAGGTGGACACGGCGTGGAACCTGGTAAGGGCCCGCGTAGCAAAGCGCGTAAAGCTGTGCCGGCGCAAGAGTCAGATGATCACGGGGATCGCCAGTGGGAGGAGGGCTCCGAAGCCAGCTTGTTATCGGAGGCGTCGTCAGACAAGCCGCAACGCGTGAGTAAACCGTCGCGCCGCAAACGTAAAACGCACATCCCAGATGAGGCGCCGACGTTTGATACTGCGCCCGTGCAGGTGCAAGAGAATGTATTCCCTTTTCCTGATTTCGGTGTACCTTACGATAGTGAACCTCCTTTTGAAGACTTCTTTGAAGAGGCTAACGGAAATAGTGGTGCCGATTCCGAGATGGATGCGCAAGCCACTCGGGAGTCCGACAACGCAAGCGAAACGCAAGTCGATTTTGACGAAAGCAAAGGGCGGATGTCATTTCGTCTGCCTAAAGAGGAGGCCAAACCACTCGCGCCCGATCCGCTGCCGGTGGTCTTGGCCCAGGCTACGCGAAACGAGCCGGGGGATGCCACAGAGCACCCAACTGCGGTGACTGCTGTGCGCCCTTACCGGGTTCCCGATGTGCGTATTTTGGACCGCGGGGGCGGCCAACGCGGTGATGCGGCAGCAGCGCAAAGGGAGTTGCAGCAAAACGCGCGTAAACTCGCTGAGACTTTCGCCAGTTTCGGTGTGGAAGTCAAGGTGGTTGGGTATAGCCGTGGACCGGCTGTCACGCGTTACGAGATTCAGCCAGCCGTGGGGGTCAAAGTTTCGCGCATCGTAAGTCTCTCGGATGATTTGGCGTTGGCACTTGCAGCGCGTGACATTCGTATCGAGGCGCCGATTCCTGGCAAGTCGGCGATCGGTATTGAAGTGCCTAACAAAGAGATTGCCGTCGTCACCTTCCGTGAGGTACTCGAAACAGATACGTTCAACAACGCGAAGAGTTTACTGACCATCGCGTTGGGAAAGGACATCGCAGGCAATACGATTGTTGGCGACTTGGCCCGCATGCCGCACATTCTCGTGGCGGGTGCAACTGGATCAGGAAAGTCTGTTTGCATTAACGGAATTATCGCGAGCATCTTATTTCGCGCGCGACCTGATCAAGTCAAGTTTATTCTGATTGATCCGAAGATGGTCGAGCTCGGCGTCTACAACGGCATACCACATCTGTTTGCCCCAGTCGTGACGGAGGCTCGGCGTGCGGCGGCTGCCTTGCGCAAGGTGATTGCGGAAATGGAGCATCGCTACGAACTGTTCTCTAAAGCGAAAGTGCGCGATCTTGAGCGGTACAACGCCTATGCGGTAGCCAATGACAAGTCGCCGCTACCACTGATTGTCGTCATCATTGACGAGTTGGCTGACCTGATGATGGTGGCGCCAGGCGACGTGGAGACAGCCATCTGCCGCTTGGCACAGATGGCGCGCGCATCCGGTATTCATTTGGTCGTGGCGACACAGCGGCCTTCGGTCGACGTCATCACGGGGCTGATCAAATCGAACATCCCTTCGCGAATTGCCTTCTCGGTGTCATCCGGTGTCGATTCGCGGACGATTCTCGATGGTTCCGGTGCTGAAAAACTGCTAGGGCGCGGCGATATGCTGTACATGCCGGTAGGCGCCTCGAAGCCACTACGCATTCAAGGTGCTTTTTTGTCCGAGTTAGAAGTGGAGAAGTTGGTGGAATTCACGCGTCGACAACAAGAGGCGGAGTATCTCGATGACTTCAGTGTGTTACCGGATGAGTCGGGTTCGGGTGGAGCAGAGGACCTTGATCCGCTGTTTGAAGAGGCGGTCAAATTGGTCGTGGAATCGGAGCAGGCGTCCACATCTTTCTTGCAACGTAAATTGAAAGTCGGGTATGCGCGCGCGGCGCGACTCGTGGATTCGCTTGAGCAGATGGGCATTGTGGGTGCGTTTGACAATAGTAAGCCGAGGGAAGTGTACATGACGAGAGAACAGTGGCTCGAGCGACAGTCATCCTCGTCATCGCTAGGCTAAGCCGCGATCGTTTGGACATGTTATTCAACGATCTGCGTATAAATGAAAGGAGTGAGAGAGCGTTCAGGAGGGGTATGGATGAGCAAGATGAGGGGTGCTAGTGGACCTCATGGTAGACAAGCAGAGCGCAGACACAATGAAGGCGCCGTCCTACGAATAGGGCGTCGTCTTTTCGTGCTGTCAATGCTAGGCGTTTTATCTGGAATCGTCCTGTTTGCTACACCGAAGGGGTTAGCCGGACTCACACATGTAGGTGACTCGGCAGTTCGTCGCGCGTCTGACGCGGTGACCGCCTCTCAAGCGGACGTTCGCAGGGCGCCGCTCGAACCCGCTGTGTCCAACAAAGTCGAACGCGAGGTGGCCGATGAACTGCAGACGGCGGTCCCTGAGATGACGGAACTGTACATTGAGCCAGAACGAGGCGGTTATGCACTACTGGCAACTGCGTCTGTCAGCGGGTACCGAGATACAAGAGTGTTGACTCAAGATATCGCGAGTCGTTATCTGACTGCCGCGTATAATCAAGTGCGGGGACAGCTTCCTGTGATCTTTGCGTCACTTTATGTGGAAGAAGACGGGCGCTATGTTCTGGCATCCGGACTGGGCCTCGACGAGGCGAATCAGCTTGCCATTCAGACATTCGCGCCAGATGAAGGTCATGCACTCGCAGAGCAGCTTAGTCGCGTCGACGACTATACCGGGGCACAGATCGATCAGGGTTTTTCAGAGTATAAAGGGATTTAGGGTTTGCGCCGGGATTGTGCCATATAGGCGTGCGCAAAGCCGATCCCTTCTGCGCGAATGCGTCTGATGAGCACGCGTACCAAATGCTCATGCCCCGTCCGCAAAAGGGTTTCAATAATTGTATGCGTTGTAAACGGCTCATCAATGCTCGCGCAAACCGCCGGATCTTCATGCAAAACGTCCAACCACGCATCCTTATAAGCCTCGCCGCGGCGGGACTGATAGGCTTCTCTATAGATGTCCTTGACCGTAAAAGTCAGACCTAGGCATGTTAAATAGAAGTTCAACTGGTACAGCGCCTGCGCAACGGACAGGTGGTCCTGTTCGGATTTCATTCACATGTCTCCCTTGTGTCGAGCAAATCTATTATGCTTCATTGGCGCCACTCCTGCAAGGGCTAGCTTGGTCTGTGCGGGCTAGTGGACGAAGTGCCACGGGTATTCTTTCGTTTGCAGATGCGAACGAACATGGTACAATGAATGATAAAAATGAGAAGAATGTGCGTGGTGTCTCCTATTCGTAGCATACTCCTATATACATTATCGTTTTTGATCACGACCACACTCGTTACGGGGTGCGGATTTGTCGATGTATCGTCGTTGACTGCGAGTGCGGCCAAGGAAGGGATCGCCATAGTCGGGCCTTCGTCTGTCTTGAATAGCGGACCCGTAGCTTCTGCCATGAGGCGAGTGCCTCGTGGTCTGTCTGTCGTCCCGATCAACGAAGGCACGACTGGAGACGCAGAGCTCGCGCGGTTACTGTCATCGGCCTCATTGGCAGGTGTCATCGCACTTGAACCGTCTGCGAAGATGCAACGAGTGGTATCCCGATATCCAAGCGTCCACTTCTTTTTTGTCGGACTCCCGCAAGCCACAAAAGCGAATGTGACGTGGTTGACGCCGACCGTGTCTGATCTATCGGCCTCCTATGCGGGGTACGTGGCAGGACGTGTGAGTGCGCCGAACAGCGTGATTGCAGCGGTGTACAGCGGCTCTGTTGAGACGCCGAGTCAGTCGACGCTCATGGCTGGCATCCGCTCGGGGATGAATGCTGCCTATTCCACGGCATCTTTGCTGCCTGCCTCGTCAGCGCAAGCCAGTTCTGTGGTGCAGCACGCCGCGGCGCTGATCATCTTGGGTAGATCGCCGAGTTGGACAGTGCTTGGGACGCCACTGACGATTGCGCTCGCGAACGAGTCCGGAGCACAGTTTCAATTACCGACTGGCACGCTGCTATCCGTTTCGCTAGACAGCATCTGGAATACTGGCATTCATGCGAATTGGCCAAGCCTGGCACCCGTTTCACTACCGTTGCCAGCCGCTGTCAGTCCGTACACGAATGCTGCTAATGCCGCTGCAGTTGCTACTTACGCCCATGACCTGCAACAAGGGGTATTGCTGCCAGCGCAGTTTGTGACTGGGCCTCCAAGTCTGACTGAAGCGAAAGCACTACATTTGCCGTTCCAATAATAGGGTTGCCCTGAAGGAGGACTTGCTTTGGAAGAGTGGTATCTCGAATATCACATACATCGTGATCGTTTTGGGCTGATGGGAGACATCGCTTCTGTCCTTGGTATGCTCTCTATCAATATCGTGACCCTCAGCGGTGTAGAGGAACGCAAGCGCGGCTTTTTGTTACAGACGGAGAGTCCGTTGCAGATGGAAGTCTTGCAAGCTTTGTTGCGTCAAGTGACCAATATCACGGTGACTGCCCTGCGCCCGCCAACTTTGCTTGATCGTCTGGCACTGCGTCACGGAAGGCTAATCGAGCGCGACTATGGCGAGTACAAAACGTACAAATTCACCCGTAACGACCTGGGTATTCTCGTGGATTTCATGGGTGAGCATCTTAAAGCGAGTGGGCATCAGGTGATGGGGATTCGCGGTATGCCACGTGTGGGCAAGACAGAGTCGGTCGTGGCGGCAAGCGTCTATGCGGGGAAGCATTGGACGTTCGTTTCTTCCACGTTGCTCAAGCAGACGATTCGTACCGATTTGGATGAAGATGAGTTTAATCTGGAAGATCATGTGTATATCATTGATGGTATTGTGTCCACACTGAGAGGCAACGAGGATCATATGCGACTCGTGCGCAGGATTCTTCGCTTGAACGCGCCGAAGATCATCGAACACCCGGACATGTTTGTACAGAGAACAGAGTTTCAGTGGAATATCTTTGATCGTATCATTGAACTTCGTAACCAATCAGACGAAGAAATCACTTATGACGGGTTACATCAACCGTGAGTGTAGGCGGTGAGACGGTAGAGATGGCAGGAGGTGTCGTGGTTGCAAATGAATGACTTGGACCCACTAAACGGCGAGACCTATCAGGCTCGCCTGCGCGAATTAGGGGATCTGCTAAGAAGAGCGCGAGAACAGCAGAATCTCACCGTCGCGCAAGCGGTTGAGGCCACGAAAGTGCGTGCCCGCTATTTGCTTGCGATCGAATCGGGAGACTTGAGTGTACTACCGGGAAAAGTGTACGCCAGAGGCTTCGTACGCAGTTATGCCGATTACCTCGGGCTCGGGGGGCAGGAACTCACGAATTTGTATCTTGGTGTACCTCGAGATGAAGAGTTACCTCCCGAGACGCAAGGCGCGGTCAATCGCAAGGTGCAGGAGGCAGCCGTCGTACAGCCGACACCTGTACGACCGCGTACGCGGCAAAAGCAGCTACAAAAGGCGCGGCCTCGCGGTGACGCTGGATTTGGCCGAGGGCTGCTGCGTTTGGCCGGCGGAGTGGTCGTATTCACGGTGCTGGTGGTGCTTTACGCGCTGCTTAGCCATCACACTGTGGCTAGTCCTGGCAGCGCCTTGACTGGTTCTGTGAATCCGAGTGGGCCAAAGGTGAGCGGCCATACGCAGCCGGTAAGTACTCAGGCTAAAGGGGCGACTCATCCGGCTGGCAAGGTTGGCTCTACGACTCATAAAGCGAACACGGTGAAGCCAGCCAAGGCGAGCCTCGTGATTGAGAAGGTCAGCCAAACACAGAATGCTGAGCAGTTTGCGGTGGTGACATCCGGTCCGCTCAACGTGACTTTCAGCACGCCGAACGGTCGCTGCTGGTTTGAAACGACGGCTGACGGTCAGGTGATAGCGAGCACCACACAGGCGCAGGGGCAGACGCAAAAGTGGTCGGCGCAACAGACGATCTCGCTTTATGTCGGCAATATGCCTGCGATCAGTGTGCTAATAGACGGGACACCTGTCCATTTGGCGCCGTCCACAGGTGGTTTCACTTATACGTTCACAAAGAAGGCGCCGACAAAGCAGTGACAGACAGTGAATGACTGGGGGAGATAACGGGTGGCTAAAGAAGAATCTTTCGATGTGGTCTCGAAGGCGGATCTGCAAGAAGTGGGCAATGCGATCAACCAAGCGCAAAAGGAACTGGAGACGCGGTTTGACTTCAAAGGGAGCAAAAGTTCAATTGAATGGTCAGGTGATGTCCTGACGGTCATCAGTGACGACGAATTCAAGCTCGGTAGCGTGATGGATATTATCCAGACGAAACTCATCAAGCGCGGCGTCTCACTGAAGTCACTCGACTATGGCAAGATCGAAGCTGCGGCACAAAGCACCGTGCGCCAGATCGTACATATCAAGCAAGGTATCGATCACGATGTGGCCAAGCAGATCATCAAGTTGATCAAAGACTCGAAAATAAAGGTTCAAGCTTCCGTGCAAGGGGATCAAGTTCGCGTGAGCGGGAAGAATCGCGATGACCTACAAGCGGTCATTCAGTTGCTCAAAGGGCAGGATCTTGCGGTAGAACTGCAGTTCATCAACTATCGATAAGCGGTTGCGTCCTTCGTTTTGACTGTAAGGCGCCCATTTAGTATAATTCTTATGAGTGAAAATGTACGCTTGGGAAGTATGTCTGATGTTCGGCTAGGTAGGGGGGCTGAGAGTGAATCTGGCTAACCGAATTACGATAGCCAGAGTCCTCATGACGCCGGTCGTGGTGGCATTTCAATTGTTGCCCGGGACATGGGGTTCGGTGGCCTTGGATGGGCGTACACTGACAGGCAATGATTGGCTGGCTGCGATCCTCTTCTTGCTGGCGACAGGCTCAGACGGTTTGGACGGCTATATTGCCCGGAAATATCACCTGATCACGAATTTTGGCAAGTTTCTCGATCCACTTGCGGATAAGCTCTTGATCTGTGCTGTTTTGATTGCCTTGGTGGCGTCACATCAGGTGCCGGCTTGGATGACTATCGTCATTGTCAGCCGCGAGTTTGCTGTTACCGGGTTGCGGTTGGTGGCTGCTGACGATGGCGTTGTGATTGCTGCAGGTAGTTTGGGTAAATGGAAAACGAGACTGCAAGTGGCTGCTGTCATGGCCGTCCTTCTGAAAGACTTTCCTTTTTTCTATCTGGGTTGGCCTGTGGACGAGATCTTGTTGTACGTGGCCGTCATTTTGACGGTGGTCAGTGGTGTGGACTATTTCGCAAGAAACTGGCGGATTATCGACCCATCCCGTTGAACATGAACTCCGTGACGGTGTGTCTTCCGGAGGTGCCTCGATGAATGCTGAGCTCATTGCTGTCGGTACAGAGATTCTGCTAGGTCAAATCGATAATGCCCATGCGCGTTATCTTTCGCAAGAATTGGCGATGCTCGGTGTTTCAGTCTATTTTCACTCCAGTGTGGGCGACAATAAGGAGAGAGCCACACAACTGATTCGCACCGCGCTGTCGCGTTCAGACGTGATTATTCTCACGGGCGGCCTCGGGCCTACGGTGGATGATCTGACGCGTGAGGCAGTCGCCGATGCCTGTGGATTGCCGCTGGCATTTTCCGAGGAGGCTTTTGCGGAGCACGTGGCTCCGTATTTTACGCGACTCGGTCGTAGCATGCCGGAGACCAATCGGCGACAGGCGATGCGCGTGGGGAGCGCCGTATTTCTCGGCAATCCGCGGGGAACGGCACCCGGTCAGTACCTCTTTTATGAAGGGAAGCATCTCTTTTTACTTCCTGGACCGCCGCTTGAGATGCGTCCGATGTTCACGGAGTCTGTCCGGCCGATTCTGCTCGGTCTCGCGCAGGCGGGGGGCGAAGTGATCGTCAGCCGAGTGTTGCACCTGTACGGCGTTGGGGAATCGACTGTAGATGGCCAGATCGCTGATCTGTTGCAAGCACAGTCTAATCCGACGCTGGCACCTCTGGCTGCCGAAGGTGAGATGCTCCTTCGCCTCACCGCGAAAGCAAGCAGTGAAGCGGCTGCGATGTCACTGGTTAAGCCGCTGGAGGTGGAACTGCGACATCGTCTCGATGCGTTCATCTATGGCGTGGATGATGACACGCTGGCGACGGTGGCACTCCGTGCGTTGAGCGACCGTGCGACCACTGTGGCGCTCGCCGAGAGTTGCACAGGTGGGCTTATGGCCTCCATGTTGGTGGATATCCCAGGCAGCTCAGCCGTCTTTGTAGGCGGTGTGGTGGCGTATGATAATGCTGTGAAAGTGACAGCGCTCGGCGTGCCCGACGCACTGCTCGAGCGAGTGGGGGCGGTGTCTGAGGAAGTGGCCATTGCTATGGCGCGAGGGGTGCGCGAGCGCCTCCACTCGGGGTTCGGGGTCGGCATCACGGGTGTTGCAGGGCCTGGTGGCGGCACTGTCGCCAAACCCGTGGGGCTCGTATACATCGCGGTAGCAGGGCCGGAGGCAACAGAGGTGCGCCGGTTCGAGTACCGAGGCGATCGTATGCAGATCCGCATTCGCGCTGCGAAGTCTGCGCTTCATATGCTGACACAGTGCGTTCAAGAAAGATAAGCGGCAAGCAGGCATTGCCGGTGCCGTGTGAGGTTGTTTCATCCACGAGGTTTGTGGGTAAGGCACAATGGTGAGTAATAGTACTAAGGCGCAAGACTGCGCTATCGCACGACGGCAAGCTACTGTGACCAAGGTTGGCACAAGTGTAGCGAAAGCCGTTGAATATACAAGTCAGGGTGATTATGTGACGACATTTTTAGAATTTGCATTGAGTAAGAAACTGCAAGACGCGATTGATGAGATGGGCTATGAAGAGCCGTCTCCGATTCAGACTACCTGCATTCCGCTTATTTTGACAGGAAAAGACGTTATCGGGCAAGCGCAAACCGGTACTGGCAAGACGGCTGCATTCGGCATTCCATTAGTGGAGGCTGCAAGCCTCGGGCGTCATGTGCACAGTATCATCTTGTTGCCGACACGCGAGCTCGCGATTCAAGTCGCAGGTGAGCTGCGCAAGATTGCCAAGTTCAAGCGCGTGCGCACGTTGCCGATCTATGGCGGTCAGTCGATTGGGCATCAGATCAAGGCGCTCGAGCAAGGGGTGCAGATCGTCATTGGCACGCCAGGACGCGTGTTGGATCATATCCGCCGCGGTACTTTGAAGCTGGACAAAGTGCAGACGGTGGTGCTCGACGAAGCGGATGAGATGCTTGATATGGGCTTTATAGAAGATATTGAGACCATTTTGCAAGAGACGCCACATGAGCGTCAGACACTGCTCTTTTCGGCCACGATCCCACCGGAAGTGCGTCGTCTAGCCAATCGCTATATGACCAACCCGGAACACGTGCAGATGGCCCGAAACGAAATGACTGTGCCGCTGATCGATCAGGTCTATTACAAGGTGCTTGAACGCACCAAGCTAGAAAGCATCTGCCGCATCATCGACAGTCAAGAAGTGGCGCTTGGCATCATCTTTTGCCGCACGAAGCGCGGTGTCGATGAACTGACGGAGGCGCTCATGGCGCGTGGTTACCTGGCCGATGGTCTTCATGGAGATTTGAGTCAAGCGCAACGCGATCGCGTCATGAAGAGGTTCCGCGGTGGGGAGATCGAGTTGCTCGTCGCCACCGATGTGGCTGCTCGCGGAATTGACGTGGGCAATGTGACGCACGTGGTGAACTACGACATTCCGCAGGATACTGAATCTTATGTCCACCGCATTGGCCGTACAGGCCGCGCTGGTCGTAGAGGCCTTGCGATCACGTTGGTCACCCCGCGTGAGTTTAAATTGCTAAAGACGATTCAACGCGAGACGAAAGCGACGATCGACGTGCGCGAGGTGCCGTCGCTTGCCGACGTGGCAGAGCGGCAAGCGGAGATGTGGCGCGAGCGCCTGCAGGCAGCGGTGCAAGAAGGCAGCTTGGGCCATTATCGTGCGATACTAGGCGATCTTGTCGATGAACTTGACCCGATCGATCTGGCGGCGGCCGCTTTGAAGCTGGCCTCGGCAGGTGAACTCGAGACGGAAGCGCCTGAGAAATATGACTTTGGCGAAACGGGTGGAGCACCCGGGATGGTGCGTTTCTTCATGAATATCGGTCGCAGTGCACGGATGAGTCCAAGCGATTTAGTGCGCGCCATTTCAGAAGAAGCTGGGGTGCCAGGGAATGCGATCGGAAAAGTTGATATTTTTGAGAAGTTCAGCTTCATAGAGGTACATGAGGAGTCCGCTCCATTTGTGTTCGAGGCGCTCAGGCAGTCGCGTATCAATGGCGCGCGTGTAAACCTTGAGCCTGCGCGTCCGCGCTCAGGCGGGGGCGACTTCCGCCGCTAAGTTGTAAATCTTTGCTCGTGGCTGTGTGTTGCCAAGGTGCGACATACAGCCACTTTTTTTGCATTCTCCTATAGAACATACACGAACAAATGTTTGTGTTTTTATCTGATTGCCTGTACAATATTTTAGTAGATTGCGTTTGAAAGGGTGGCCATCGTGGCGGATCGTAAGAGTGCGCTTGAGACAGCGCTCGGCAAGATTGAAAAGCAGTTTGGTAAAGGTTCCATTATGAGACTTGGGGAAGCGAATGGGTCTATGAATGTCGAAACGATTTCTTCGGGATCACTGGCGCTTGATATTGCACTGGGCGTAGGCGGCTTTCCGAAAGGACGGATCATCGAGATCTATGGACCAGAGTCGTCTGGCAAGACGACGGTGGCGCTACACGCGATTGCCGAAGTGCAGAAGATCGGTGGGCAGGCGGCGTTTATCGATGCGGAGCATGCACTCGATCCTGTGTATGCGCGCAACCTCGGGGTGAACATCGACGAGTTGCTCATTTCCCAGCCAGACACAGGGGAGCAGGCGCTCGAGATTGCGGAGGCGTTGGTCCGCAGTGGCGCGGTCGATATCGTGGTAATCGACTCTGTTGCGGCTCTTGTGCCGAAAGCTGAGATTGAAGGCGATATGGGCGACAGCCATGTTGGACTACAGGCGCGCCTGATGTCGCAAGCATTGCGTAAACTTGGTGGCGCTATCAGCAAGTCAGGGACGATCGCGATCTTTATCAATCAGATCCGCGAGAAAATTGGTGTGATGTTCGGTAACCCTGAGACGACCACAGGGGGGCGTGCACTGAAGTTTTACGCTTCGGTTCGATTGGACGTGCGCAAGGCCGAAACGCTGAAACAAGGCAACGATATGATTGGGAACCGCACGAAGATCAAGGTCGTGAAGAACAAGGTTTCCCCTCCCTTTAAGCAGGCAGAGGTGGACATCATGTTTGGCCAAGGGATCTCTCGCGTAGGAGAGATTGTAGATCTCGGGGCAGACCTAGAGATTATCCAGAAAAGTGGCGCCTGGTACTCCTTTGAAGAAGAGCGTCTGGGACAAGGCAAGGAGAATGCTAAACAGTTTCTGCGTGATCATCCGGACATTGCCGCAGTCATTGAGAAGAAAATTCGTGAGGTCTCTCTGACGACGGCAGACGCCACTGTGTCCCGCCAGGAAGAAGCGGCGGACGATGACACGGATGATTTTGACTTTGACGAGTAGGAGACGGTTTGCGTGTCCGTTACTGTGACCTACGTGGCACAAGCTTTGGAGCAATCGCCATTGCAAGAGATTCACTTGTCTGACGGCCGCATATTGGGACCGCTGCACAGGCGCACAGTTGAACAGTTTGCCATAGTCACGGGTATGACGCTAGACGAAGACAGTGAGTCGAAGCTCATGGCCAGTGAGCGCAAACGGCTTTTGCGTGAGGCGGCCCTCACGTATCTGTCTTACAGTGCGCATACATCGGTGGAGGTCATCAGATACCTGAAACGCAAGTTTCCAGCAGCGGCGATCGAGGCGCAAGGGGTCGTCGATCAACTTTTGGTCGACGGTTATCTGGACGATCGGGCTTTATGTGAACGCGTTGTACAGCAGAGTCTTGCGCAAGGGGCCAAGGAAAGTAGGCAGGCTTTACAGTATCGCTTGCTACGTAGAGGGCTGGGGAAAGACCTGATCCAAGAAGTGCTATCTACGGAAGGGCAGTACGAGGAGTATACAGGTGCTTTGCAACTGGCTCAAAAGAAGCTGGCGGAGATCGATCGCAAACTTGCTGCGCGAAAAGGTAAGGTTTTAGATGCGGATGACGCAGTTGACACAGGTTTCGGTGATTCGATGACCGACGACATGGATGTAGAACAGCGGCGCGTTGCTGGTCGTCGGCGGTCGCAGTTAGCTGGCTATCTTGCCCGCAAAGGATACGCACCAACTACAATCGGTCGGATTATAGAAGAGTTGATTGGCTAATCCAGGGTTTCATCGGCTGCACACATTCTGTCGTTGACCCTGAGGAAGCTTTGCCGGACCTGTGAGCGATTTGTTGACAGTCATTGGCACACAGCGTATAATTGGTGTTGCGTATACCTACTGTAGTAGATCTTGCTATAGCTTGCACAAGCCCATGGTGGGTGCGGCTGTACTTGGTTGGTCTCAATGTAAAGCGTCATCCTGGCTCAGGAACTTATGAGCGGGGAGGCAGACATTTATGATAGGCACACTCGTGCTTGTCGTTGTGGCTATTGTTGTGGCTATCGTCGTGTCAGGCGCTTTCCTCATTTGGCTGAACGTACGCAAAAAGACGATTGACTTGTCTTTGGCGAACGCGCGTGCCCAGGCAGAGCAGATTGTTGAAGCTGCTCGCCGCGAGGCCGAAAGTTGTATGAAGGAAGCGAGCCTGGAGGCGAAGGAAGAAGCCCATCGGATTCGCAGCGATGCTGAGAGATACCTGCGTGAGAGGCGTGCAGAGAGTCAGAGCCTTGAACGTCGTTTGTTACAAAAGGAAGAGTCACTTGATCGCAAGCATGAAGCACTCGAACGTCGAGCGGAGTCGCTTGTAGAACAGGAAAATAATGTAAGTAGTTTGCGTGAAGAAGCAGAGGACTTGGTGAAGCGTCGTGTAATGGAGCTAGAACGGATATCGTCCATGACTCGCGATGAAGCGAAGGAGTTTATCCTGTCCCAAGTACGTGCGGAGTCGAAGCACGATGCAGCCGTTTTGATGAAGGAAATCGAAGTGAATGCGAAAGAAGACGCAGAGCGTAAAGCCAAAGAGATCATCGCCACCGCGATTCAGCGTTGCGCGGCTGATCACGTGGCTGAAACGACTGTTTCAGTCGTTTCATTACCCAGTGACGAGATGAAAGGCCGCATTATTGGTCGTGAAGGTCGAAACATTCGCACACTGGAGACGCTGACTGGTGTCGATCTGATCATTGACGATACACCTGAAGCAGTCATCTTGTCAGGGTTTGATCCTATTCGCCGAGAAGTGGCGAGAATTGCCCTCGAGAAACTGGTGGCAGACGGGCGTATTCACCCAGCCCGGATTGAAGAGATGGTGGAGAAAGCGCGTCGGGACGTGGAAGAACGCGTTCGTGAAGAGGGCGAGCAAGCGGTATTTGAAACAGGGGTACACGGTGTCCACCCGGATCTGATCAAAGTCTTGGGTAGACTGAAATACCGGACCAGCTACGGTCAGAATGTACTGAAGCACTCGATTGAAGTCGCGCATCTCTCAGGGCTGATGGCAGCTGAGCTAGGGCTCGATGTCGCACTGGCGAAGCGCGGGGGATTATTGCATGATGTGGGCAAGGCGATTACGCATGAGGTGGAAGGCTCTCATGTGGAGATCGGTGTGGACTTGGCGCGCAAGTATAAGGAACACCCGATTGTCATCAATGCGATCGGGGCGCATCATGGAGATATTGAATATACATCACCGATATCCGTATTGGTGGGAGCGGCGGATGCCTTGTCGGCTGCGCGCCCTGGTGCGCGTCGCGAATCTCTCGATGTGTATCTCAAGCGATTGGAACGATTAGAAGAGATTGCGTGCTCGTTTGGTGGTGTGGACAAGTCTTATGCCATTCAGGCTGGCAGAGAGATTCGTATTATTGTTAAACCGGAGCAGTTGGATGACGCTGAATCCATTCGCGTAGCGAAAGAGATTTCCAAACGGATTGAGAGTGAACTTGACTATCCAGGTCAGATTAAAGTGACCGTAATCCGTGAGACACGGGCAGTAGAATACGCAAAATAAAGCGGCCTTCGGCTGCTTTATTTATTAGGTAAGGGGTTGTACATATGCGCATCCTGTTCATTGGAGATATCACCGGTGCAGCTGGCATCAGCATTTTGCGCGCACAGCTGCCGCGAATCCTCGAAGATTACCCGGCTGATGTCGTGATTGCCAATGCCGAGAACGCTGCGCCGAATGGACGCGGCATTACGCCGAAGATCGCTGAGCAACTTTACGATATCGGTGTTGAGATCCTCACGATGGGTAATCACACGTGGGATCAGCGCGAAGCTTATCAGTGGCTGGCGGATGACATGCGAGTAGTGCGGCCTGCCAACTTTCATGTAGATGCACCGGGGCGCGGGTACACCTTTTGTAAAGTCGGGAAGTCAGAGCTGGCGATTGGTAACTTGATCGGTCGCACATATATGGGACTGTATGCATGTCCTTTTGAAGCGGCTGATCGGATGCTGAGTGAAGTAAAGGAGCGCACCCCTTTTTGTTTGATCGACTTTCACGCTGAAGTCACCTCGGAAAAACTCGCGATGGGTTGGTACTTGGCAGGGCGTGCATCGGTTGTAGTTAGCACGCATACGCATGTGCAAACGGCTGATGAGCGGATATTGCCCGGGAAAACAGCATTTATTTCAGATGTCGGCATGACAGGGCCGCGCGATGGTATATTGGGCGTAAAGCGGGATTTGATCATCAAGCGTTTTATCGACCAGATGCCCGTGCGCTTTGAATTGGCAGAGGGCGCTAAGCAACTGTCTGCTGTGTATGTGGTACTAGCGGATGACGGCAGGGCGCAAAGTATTGAGCGTATTTTAATTGTGAGCGATTAGGGAGGGGCTTCTATGCACAACGGGATTTTCACAGTGGACGGTCACGCGGACATTTTGTATCGGATGGGAGAGGAAAAACTTTCCTTCTACGATGCAGATTCGGTATTGCACCAGTCCTATTCACACCTTCGTGCCAGTGGCGTTGATCTGCAGGTATTCGTCACTTTTGTCATGCCGAATGTGACCCCGAGTGAGCAACTGTATCAGGTGCTCGCCTCTTTGCACCGTTTCACTACGCAGGTCGAACGCGTGGGAGCGGTTCGTCGCATTACGACCGTACAGCAACTTGATGAGCAGGTGCTAAAACCGGATGGATCGATCGGCGCTTTGCTTTCGCTAGAAGGGGCAGACGCGTTAAATGGGCAGATTGCCGTGCTTCATGCGCTTTTCGGTTTGGGTGTACGTCTCATCGGACTGACGTGGAATGGGGCAAACTGCGTCGCAGACGGTGTTGGAGAGAGTCGCGGAGCTGGGTTGACGCAGTTTGGCCGGGATGTCGTATCCACTATGCAGGAGCTAGGTATGGTGGTAGACGTGTCGCACTTGGCTGCAAGAGGGGTGTGGGACGTGCTCGACATGACGCACAAACCGGTCATCGCCTCTCATAGCAATGCGCAAGCTGTCCACCTTCACCAGCGCAATCTGACCGACGATCAAATTCGGGCTATCGCTCAGACAGGTGGCGTTGTAGGGGCCACGTTTGTGCCTGCATTCATTGGCAGTGAAACCCCTTTGACCAGTGACCATCTATTGAAGCATATCGATCATTTGCTGTCTGTTGCAGGTGAGAATGGGGTCGCACTCGGCTCGGATTTTGACGGCATCGAGAAGACGCTCGCAGATCTGCGCTCCGGGGAGGATTATCCGCGCTTGTATGACTTACTAGAAGCGCGTTTCGGGGCTAATACTTTTGCCAAGATGGCCGGCGGCAATCTCTTGCGCGTGCTGCGAGCAATACTTCCGACAACTTGAGACTGATGTGAGATCCTATCCTGCGCGATCGAGGAGCCCAAATATGGGCTCTTTTTTCGTGTCACCTGCCTACTTGCGTACATACGATGATGTGAAAGCAAGCGGTTCTTCCCTACCACTTTGCATACTCACCAAAGAGAAGGCGTGGGCATAGTGATGGTAGGGTAATGATACCGGGCATAGGGAAAGAGGAGGAAGTCACGTGATGCTCTCCAAAACTGCGGATTACCGCGAGATCATCACCAGCGCCGTGTGTGGAAAGGGCAGCAAATACGCTCAGTCCACGTACACGATCCGTACCGCTAATCGCCCCACAACGATCGGCGGCTGCTGGGTGATGAATCATACTTGTGAAGGTGAACTCGTCGGCGACGTCGTTGAAGTACATGGCCGTTTCGACGTTAACGTATGGTATTCCTACAACGCCAACAGTGAGACGGCGGTTGCCAAGGATACGGTTTCTTACGTGGAACACATCTCACTTGTAGACTTGGATCCGAACTGTTTCCAAGACGAATTGGAAGTAGCAGTAAAAGTTGTGCAACAGCCGAACTGCCTTGACGCCACAGTCGTCGATGCTGGGGCCGAGATTCTCGTTCGAGTCGAACTCGATCTGGCAGTAGAAGTGATCGGGCGCACCAAGCTTTGCGTACTGACTTGTGTGCCAGATGTCAAAAAAGAAGGTTTCGAAGATGAAAGCAGCTTCCTAGACGTCGAGTCTTCTGATCGACTCTAGGCGATGGGCCTGACAGTCGCCCCTTGGGGCGCCAGGGTTTGCATGAGGCGCCAGGCGCCTCTTTTTTTTGAGGAGGTTAACCGGGACATGACAACCACCATGCTGACACAGCCCCAAGGGAATCGACTGTCTATACCATTGGCTGCAGATGCGGCTCAGTCCGTGAAGGAAGACAGTGTCACCATCCAAGTCGGAAGACGTGAACTGCTAGCTCGTCCTGATTGGAAAGGAACGCACGGGCGGGTCGTGCTGTCAGCATCTGCACTCGATCAGTTGCACCTGGGGCCTGAGATTTTGCGCGTCGATAGGCGACAGAGGCACATTCGACTAGGCCCGGTTATAGCGGTCTATGCGATCCCTTTTACTGGAAAGCGTCCCTTCGGGCCGCAGACAGCTTTGTTCGCTGAATTGTCGGACATCTGTAGGAAGGAGGGGGCCCATTTTATCGTTTTGACTCCCGGCTCACTGCACTGGGATCGCCGTGAAACGGTCGCTTACCACCGTTTGCCGGACGGCTCTTGGCGTATGACCGTCTCGCCATGGCCGGATTACGTCTGGCGCCGCGCGACGCTGCGGCCTGCGCGTCTAGCTGATCAGCTAGACCGCGATGAATCTATACTTCGTGATCATGTCATAAATGGAGCACTACTTCGCGCCGAGAGTGAAAAGTGGCAGATCTACCGCGAATTGTCCGAGCACGCAGACTTGCGTACGTTCCTGCCGGCGACTGTGCTTGTCGAACAGGTAGAGGACGTGTTGCGCGCCGCTAGACAGTGGCGAGATGTCTATGTCAAGCCCGCTCGTGGTACGCAAGGGCAGCAAATCGTCCGACTTCTGACCCGTGGCTCGAGTTACGACATTCGCATGAACAGTTCTCAGGGGAAGTCTGGAAAAGGAGTCGTGCGACTCACCAATGAAGAGGCAGCGCATAAATTTTTCACTTCTCGTCTCAGGCGGCGCGAGGCGTATATCGTGCAAGAAACGGTCGCCTTGCTAAAGACAGCGCAAGGGCAACCGTTTGACGTGCGTTTTCTTATCCAAGCACGCCCTGGGGCATCCCCTGTCTGCACCGCGACCGTCGTCAAACTGGGTAGCCCTGAAGCGGTAACAACCAATTTGCACACAGGAGGGCAAGCGCTCCTACCAAGCGCGCTCGAGAGCCGACTCGCCGTCGCAGATCGCAAGCGTTTCTTAGCCGGACTCAAGCAAGGCGAAAAATTGGCTATGACGGCTTTTCGCCACCTTTCGGCCACTCGCGTCGGGTTGACTGAGATGGGCATGGACGTCGCAATCGATGTCGATGGAAACGCGAAACTACTTGAGGTTAACCCCTGTCCTGGGCGGCGCATGCTTCGTGAAATCAATCCTGGGCTAAGACGTTTGTCACTCCTTCGCGTTGTTGAATATGCTGTGTTCTGTACTGGATTTTGAAAGGGGAATGCAAAGTGAACTGGTTAGATTCCCCTGTGTGGCTGTGTTCGCTCGTACGCAAGGTGCGGCGCCCGGTGATTGGCATCATGGCAAGGCCACGCGTCAGTGAAGGTGTCTTGATCGGGAAGCAAGGACCTGTCCTCATGAAGTACTTAGTGACGGCGAAGCGTCTGCATACACTCGCTTGCGTGTTTGACCCGCACGAGGTGGATGTGTCGCGCCAGCGACTCACAGGATACGTGCTTGACGCAAGTGCACATCGCGACAATCCGCAGGTACAAAAAGTTGACTTGCCGATTCCTATGGTCATTTATGATCAACTGCTATCCAGGCGTTATGAAAATGCCAAGGACGTATCAAAGGTTCGCGCTTTCTTAAAAACGCGTGCTCATGTCTTCAATGACGGCTACTTCGATAAGTGGGAGGTCTACCAGTGGCTCTCCGTCCATCCGCAGTTTCGACCCGTGCTGCCGAAGACCGAACTCTTGACGAGTGCAGCTCCGCTGCGGCGCCTCTTGCACGAGTATCCAACCGTTTTTGTCAAACCGATTCACGGCAGTCTTGGGCTCGGCATTGTCAAGATTACACGGGTTGAAGGTGGCTATGAGGCGGTTTTGCGAACGAAGGAAGGCAACTCCGATGAAGGCGTGTTTGCATCTGCGCAAGACGTCTACAATCATTTTCGCAAACGCTGGCAAGCCAGTCGGCACATCGCACAGCAAGGTCTGAACTTGTATGCTGTCGGCGGACGACCGGTGGATGTACGCGTGATTATGCAAAAAAATGGCGAGGGCCAGTGGCAGTCTACCAAAATATTCGTTCGTATGGCGGGCTCTGGAGAATTCATCTCCAACCTCACGACAGGCGGTGAGGCGATGCCGCTGTCGCAACTCGGAAAGAGTGACAAGAATATCAAAATCGCTCGCATCAAACGAGACATCCGACAACTCGTCAGCGAAGTCCCTGTGGCGATTGAACAAGGGGCCGCTCGGACATTGGGTGAGATGGGGATCGATATCGGTTTATGCGAGTCTGGACGCCCACAGATCATCGAGGTGAATTCGAAGCCTTGGAAGACACCGGAGACGGTGAACGGATCAACGGAACTTGTGGAGCTATCCTTTGAACGACCGATCCGGTTTGCCCTTCACCTCGCACACGGAACGGATGTGAAAGGGGGAGCAAAGTCGTGACGTACTATCTGCTACACAGTGGTCAAGGGTCGGCTGAACGTCTGGCCAGACGTGTGCCACGCCTCGTTGCGATTCGTGACATTCGCCCTGTCGGACCCGATGATATCGTGATTCGCTATGGCAATGTGCGCGAAGCAGACGCCGGATGGTGGACGCTCAATCGCCGGCAAGCCGTACGCTATGCTGAAAATCCTGGCCAATTGCACAAGATTCTGCGGCGGAGTGGCGTTCGCAGCCCACGCCAAAAAGGGGAAGGCAACCTTTCGCAAGCGGCAAAACTGCAACTGGTTCGCCATTATCGAATTCCCGTGTTTTCGCTCAAGGCACTCGCCTGCTTTCGAACAGAAGGCAAGACGGTCTGGCTGCACCAACGAGTGAATCAAGTGCAAGACGCGTTCTCTGAAGTCGCGGTCGACACAGATGAACAAGCCCGAAAGGTGTGCTTGTTGGCGGTCAGAGCCGTGCACGCACTCGGCCTCGAGTGTGGCCTTGTCAGTATCGGCATCGGTCCGCAAGGCGCAGCTTGGGTACTCGATGTGGCGCCGTCGCCTGTCTTGCGCGGACGTATGCTGGAGGTATACGCGGCAGGGGTAGTCGACTATATGGAGAAACAAGATCGACAACGCGCAGGAGCAGATCCTAACATGCAACTCGGCACGGACCTCGAATTCATGCTCAAAACGCGTCAAGACAAGATGATGTTGGCCTCTAAATTTTTCCCCAAACAAGGTACAGTCGGTTGCGATGCCCGTACATTCGGTGGGGATCGCAATAAGCGGCCGCTTGCCGAACTGCGCCCGGCACCAGGGCGTACGCCCGAAGAGCTGTGCAGAAACATCGAGAACGGGCTACAAGAAGCAGCCAAACTGGCTCGCCATGAGTATCCCAAGTGGGTAGCCGGAAGTGCACCGTTTGAGCGCTTTCCGATCGGCGGCCACATCCATTTCAGCGGCCTTCCATACACTGGCCGACTGGTCTCGTTGCTTGATGTCTATGTGGGCTTGCCGCTGATGTTGATCGAAGACCCCGTTTCAGCTTCCCGTCGCCGGCCGCGCTACGGCTTTTTAGGCGATATCCGGCATAAGGCGTGGGGATTCGAATATCGTACGCCCAGCAGTTTTCTGGTCGATCCGGATCTGGCGCAAGGCGCGCTTGCGCTGGCCTACGTGGTTGCGATGCACCACGCGCAGCTGCCATACCTGCCTTTGCATACGGCCGAAAATAGCAAAGCGTTCTACCGCACGGATCGGGATCAACTGCTATCGATGGCGCTCGAAGTGCGTGAGCAGCTGAGTCGCACCGCCTCTTATGCCCGATACCGCGAGGTGATCGACCCGATCTTTGACATGATCGTACACGACGAGGTCTGGGATGAATCTGTCGATGTGCGCACCGCATGGGGCATACCGCTCGAGATGCCGCGTGAGAAAAAACGGGAGCGCCGCACGCGGGCTTCGTAGGATCGATCACGGTCATAGAGGGAGGTGAGATCAAGTGGCGGCAAAGCTTGTGTTGGGAATTTTGACCGGTGAACACAACGCGCGTTCTCCTTATGTCCGTTCACTGATTAAGACGGCCAAGGAACTCGGTGTGACTGCTTTTGGCTTTACGCCGCGCGCGATGCAAGATCCTGACGCGCGGTACGTAGACGGTTTCGACGGGGCTAAAGCGCGCAGTCTGTCGGTGCAACCTTTTCCGACTGTCGTCTACAACCGCATAGCGACGCGCAAGGACGAAGTGTCAGCTCCCGTCAAGGTGGTCAAGGAGATTTTACGCAGTCGCAACATTCCCTATTTCAATCAAAGGTTCTTCAACAAGCGAGAGGTCGATCAAGCATTGCGGCGCGATCCCGAGACTGCGGTCTTATTGCCCGAAACGCTGACCGAGTGGGACGTCGGGCAGATGGCGGAAATGCTTGAGCGCCACGGTATGCTGTTTGTCAAACCGATCAGCGGTAGCTTCGGTGAAGGGATCTGCCAGTTGACCCGAGAAGGAGGGCGCTATCGCTTGGATGTACGCGGCCCGCTCGGAGTGGTCACTCGTTATTTTGCGCACTGGCGGGAATGTGTGGATGCCTGTCGCGCACAGATGGGTGCATGGCCCTGCATTATACAAGAAGGTATTCGCCTCGGTCGGTACGAGGATCGCAAAACCGACTTTCGCGTTCATGTTCACCGTGGGCGCGACGAGCAGTGGCAGGTGGCAGGCATCGGCGCGAAAGTCGCCAGCGATCAAGCCATCACAACGCACGTACACAGTGGCGGCCGGGTAGAGGATGGGGAAGTCGTGCTCGGCAGTTGGTACGGGCGTGAGGTGGAGCAGGTGCGCAAACGTCTCGAGACGGCGGCTGTAGCGGTATGTGAACGGCTCGCCATAGAACTCGATGAAAACTTGGGCGAACTCGGACTCGACATGGGGATCTCAACTGACGGACGCATGGTGTTGTTCGAAGCCAACGCCAAACCTGGTCGAGCCATTTTTGCGCATAAAGCGTTACAAGGCGCGGGCAAAGTGTCTCGTCATCAGGTGTTTGCCCATGCGGAGGCGTTACAGACGGCCGTTCAAACCACGACGCGCCGAAGGCTTGGAGTGTGGCAAGAGTGAGTGTACAAGTGGGTATCGGGATCTTGACTGCGAACGCAAGGCAAGGTGGACTCGGGGGCAACCGCGCCAATTTCGCACGTTTGATTCGAGCGGCGGCAAACGCCAAGCAGGACTGTTTCGTGTATGCGATCGAACCCGACGGCCAAGTTTCCGTCTATCGACGCGATCATCAACAAAGGACATTCGTACGCACTGAGGCTGCGCTACCTTCCGTCTTGTATAATCGGATACCGACGCGGCGCCTGGAGCATTCCCAAGCGGTCAAAGAGCGCATGAATACATTTCGCACAGAGGGCGTGGTGATCACGAACCCGCGCTTTTTGCAAAAAGACGAGGTGCTGGATCTCTGGCAACAGAGCTCTGCGCTGTGCACTTTTGTGCCTACTGCCGCTCCCTTGACGTATCCTTTACAAGTCGCCAGTTTTCTCGACGAGCACCGGACCGTGTACGTCAAACCGGTGGACGGAATGGCAGGCCTTGGCATCATGCAACTTAGGCAAGGCGACGATGGTGTGGTGATGCGTCTGCAGCGGCCAGGCCGTGCGCCTAAAGGCCGCCGCATGACCCGGGCGCAAGCGGTCAGGTTTGTCTGGGGCAAGGCCGCCGGCACACGTTATGTCCTGCAGGCAGGTGCAGATGTCGCGAAGTATGATGGGCGGCGTTTTGATTTTCGCCTACTGGCACATGCGCATGAAGATGAGCAGATGCACATCACGGGCTACGGTATCCGAGTGGGTCCTGTGGGTGGCGTGACTACTCATGTGCCAAACGGCGGTCAGGTACTCGCGCCAGACACCGTGCTTCAGCACGTCTTTGGCACACGGGCCAATCAAGTGCGCGACCATGTACTCGAAGTGGCGACTATGGCAGCTAATCGCGTGGCCGCGCTCCCAGGCGTCTGGTCGGAGTGTTCTTTAGATATTGGGGTGACCCGAGACGGGCGTGCGTGTCTGTTTGAAGCCAACGCAAAACCGATGAAATTCGATGAACCCGCTATTGAGCGTGCCGCTAAGCGACAGGTCGTGGCGAGGCTCCTCGGACTTGGGCAATAAACGGGGGAGCGTGGGCGTTTGTTTTCGGGCCGACCTATTCTTTCCGGTTGCGCTTCTTGCGTGCAGTTGTTATCATAAAGGTCACCTGCGGTGTTCGTAGAAGAACAATGTTTTGAACCTTACGTGTTGATAGGGAGACGGATATCCACTTCGTGCTGGCAAGCCCTCTTGAAGGGACGTCAAATAATCGAAGCGCTAGTCACCCACCTGCGAAAGTGCAGGTTCTAAAACACGCGTTCGATACGGCACATGCGGGTGATTTGTCATGAATGTAGGTTAGGAAAGAATGTGACGATCCATGACCGAGGAAAATATACAGCGAGAGATTCCGTCTACACCCGCAGAACTCACGGTGCATCGCCCTACCATTGCCAAGCGTGATGCTCTCATGCAGGCGTCGCCAGTGCGGCCTGATTTGGTTGGGGCTTATGCGGGTAAACACTATATGTTACGTACGTATGGTTGCCAAATGAACGAACATGATTCGGAGATCATGGCCGGTCTGCTTGAGACGATGGGCTATCGCGCTACAGACGACGAAGCCACTGCGGATCTGATCTTGTTTAATACCTGCGCAGTCCGAGAGAATGCGGAGAATAAAGTATTCGGTGAGGTCGGACGGTTGGTGCCGTTTAAGAACCGCAATCCCGAATTGCTTTTGGGCGTTTGTGGATGTATGCCCCAAGAGAAAGTGGTTCAAGAGAAGATCCAGAAGACCTATCCTTGGATCGACCTTGTGTTTGGCACGCATAACTTGCACCGCTTGCCAGAGTTGGTCGAGCAGGCGCGCCACAGCCAAGAAACGGTTATGGAAATTTGGGAAGAAGCCCGTTATAACGTGGATGATTTGCCGAAAGCGCGTAAAGAGGGCGTTCGCGCCTGGGTCAATATTCAGTATGGCTGCAACAAGTTTTGCACCTACTGCATTGTCCCTTACACGCGTGGGCGGGAGCGCAGTCGCACCATCGACAGTATCGTGGAGGAAGTGCAGACGCTTGTCGCACAAGGATTTCGGGAAATCACCCTGCTTGGACAAAATGTGAACGATTACGGTTTGGATCTCGGAGATGTCGATTTTGCAGATTTGTTGCGTGCAGTCGCAAACGTCGCTGGTATTGAGCGGGTTCGCTTTACGACGTCCAACCCGTGGAATTTTACAGACAAGCTGATTACCGCCATTGCTGAGTCTGAACATATATGCAAACAGATTCATTTGCCCGTGCAATCGGGTAGCAATGAAGTTTTGCGCAAAATGAACCGCGGCTACACCCGCGAGTATTATTTGAAGCTAGTGGAGCGCATCCGAAAAGCGATTCCCGATGTCGCACTCTCCACTGACATCATCGTCGGATTCCCTGGAGAAACGCAGAAGGAGTTTGATGAAACGCTCTCTTTGCTGCAAGAAGTCCAGTTTGAATTCGCCTATACGTTTATCTACTCGCCGCGAGTCGGAACCCCGGCGGCGAAGTTTGCCGATGATACCGCCAGTGACGAGAAAAAAGAACGCTTGCAGGTGTTGATGGATGTGCAAAATAGCCTGACTCGCATGTACAGTGAGCGACTGATCGGGCAAACCGTGGATGTATTGATTGAAGGGACCAGTCGGACTAACGACAAAGTGTTGGCTGGAAGAACGGAGAGCAACCGCATCGTACTGATCAGCGCACCGAAATCGCTGGTCGGAAGTGTGGTGACCGTGCACATCGACAGCGCCAACACGTGGACGCTGTACGGCACAGTCGTTGGCCAAGCGGCTGCTATGTGAGAGGAGCGCATGATCGTGGCCAAGCGAACGCCCATGATGGATCAATATCTGCAAATCAAGCAAGCGTATCCAGATGCGCTGCTTTTCTTTCGTTTGGGAGACTTTTACGAACTGTTTTACGATGATGCCATCGAGGCGAGCGGGATTTTGCAGTTGACACTGACCGGACGTGGAACGGGTGACAGCCGCATGCCGATGTGCGGCGTACCCTATCATGCAGCCGAAGGGTATATCGGGCGGCTTGTGGCACAAGGGCTTAAAGTCGCGATCTGCGAGCAGATGGAGGACCCGAAGCAGGCCAAGACGCTGGTGCGCCGAGATGTCGTCCGCGTGGTCACACCGGGTACGGCGTTTGAATTTGCTCGCGACGCAGATGCCCGCTTGCTTCTCGCGACACTTTCTTTGCGTGAAGAAGGAGACTGGCTCGCGGTGGCGCTCGACGCGATGACAGGGGAATCGTGGGAGCGGCAAGGCAGTGCATCTGAGGTGTCCGGGTGGCTACAAGCCATGCGGATTGCGGAAGTCGTCTATCCACCAGATGCCGCGCCAGCTGTGGTGGCCTTGTGCGAAAGCGTGGTCGAGCAGACGCGCGCTGTGCTCACCCATGCGCCAGGAGGTATGTGCGCGGACGGGGTCAGCGGATATCCGCTTCTTGCCGCTTACGTCACGTATACCGGTAAACGCGCTGTAACCCATTTACAGGCACCAGAGACGATCACAGCGGAGCGCTATGTACATTTGTCGGCGACGGCTACTGCGCATCTCGAGTTGCTCCAGCCGTTAACGCCTGGCCGCAAAGGCGCGACACTTCTCGAAACGCTTGATCACGCTGGATCGGTGATGGGCCGTCGTGCACTGCGTTCGTGGATCGAGCGACCGCTGGCGCAGGTCGGTCCGATACATGAGCGTCAAGAGGCGATAGCAAACTTCTTGACTGTGCCCGGGTTTTTACAGGAGGTTTCAGAAGCACTCAAGGGGATGCCTGATATGGCGCGCATCACCTCGCGGCTATCGTTTGGGACGGCTACCCCGCCTGACCTACTGCGCCTGACTACACTGCTCAGTCGCGCGCAGACACTGCGCAGCCATTTGTTGACGCACGCTACAGCGCCTTTAGTAAAGACACTGTCTGAACGTATACGTGATTTGCAGGCACTGTCAGCACATATCGAAACGATGCTTGTGACCGATCCACCGGTGTCTGTCAAAGACGGTGGCGTCATCGCCACTGGCGTTGACGACGAAGTGGATCGCTTGCGCGAGTTGACGACAGGAGGACGTGCGTGGATCGCTGCGCTCGAACAGGAGGAACGCCTCAAAACGGGTATTCGCTCGTTAAAGATCGCGTATCATCGCGTCTTTGGCTATTACATAGAAGTGACGAGTGCCAATGCGGGCCTTGTTCCGGAGCGCTATGAACGTAAGCAAACGTTGGCAGGTGCTGAGCGCTTCGTCACACCTGAACTGCGTGCCCGAGAGACCGAGATTTTGCATGCAGACGAGCGCTTGCGCACACGTGAAGCGGAACTGTTTGCGGCACTGCTCACGCATGTCGCCCGCGAGGTGACTGTTCTACAGGATATAGGGCTTGCGCTCGGCGAGATCGATGCACTCGTTTCTTTAGCCATAGCTGCACAGCGGTACCGCTACGTGCAACCTGTGGTGGATGAGTCTCGGGATATCGAGATTCGCCTTGGGCGCCATCCAGTCGTGGAACGTGCCAACCCTGGTGCTTACGTGCCAAATGACCTGCGCCTGCTCTCTAAGGAGCGTTCCCTAGCACTGATCACGGGGCCGAACATGGCAGGCAAAAGCACCTACATGCGGCAAATCGCACTGATTGTGCTCATGGCGCAGATGGGTAGCTTTGTCCCGGCTGAAGCTGCCCGCATTGGTCTGGTGGACAAGCTTTTTACGCGCATTGGCGCGTCTGACGACGTGTCTGCAGGGCTTAGTACCTTTATGGTCGAAATGACAGAGATGGCTGAGATTTTGCGCGAGGCAACCGAGCGCAGTTTTGTCATCTTGGACGAGGTGGGGCGGGGAACGGCCACCTATGACGGCATGAGCATTGCGCAAGCGGTAGTCGAATATATGCACGATGTCACCCGCGCACGAACACTGTTTGCTACACACTATCACGAATTGATCAGCCTGCCTGCCCGCTTGCCGCGGTGTTTCAATCTGTCTGTGGCTGTTGCACAAAATGGCGAGCAGATTGTCTTTTTGCACCAGATTGTCGAGCGTCCGGCGGATCGTTCGTATGGCATTCAAGTCGCCAGACGCGCGGGTCTTCCTTACGAGGTGACTGAGCGAGCGCGCATCATCCTCGATATGCTAGAACGGCGCCCGCGCGACCCTGTCTACGAGCAGGTGGCAGCGACGCTGTTTGAGGAGACGCCTGAACCAATAACTATAGAGCACAGTGCGGATGTGGATGTATACCCGGATTGGATAGAAGAGCTCAAGACCTTATCACTCGATGATCTCAGTCCACGCCATGCGCTTGCTTACTTATACGATTTGCAAAGGCGCAGTAAAGGTGAGACGCCTTAAAATGCGAAGAAATGAGGTGGACTCATGGCGCAAATCGCTGTCTTGAGTGATTTGGTTGCCAATCAGATCGCGGCCGGAGAGGTGGTCGAGCGACCGGCCTCAGCTGTCAAAGAATTGGTTGAAAACGCCGTCGACGCGGGCGCCACGGAGATCTCCGTACGCGTCGAAGGGGGCGGCCTCGCACTCATCGAGGTACAAGACAACGGCATGGGCATCGCGCCGCAGGAAGTGGAACTCGCTTTTATTCGGCATGCGACAAGCAAATTGCGCACGCTCGACGATTTGCGACGCCTAGGGTCCCTAGGGTTTCGCGGTGAGGCGTTGCCGTCGATTGCAGCGGTCAGTCATTTGACATTGCACACTCGGATGCGCGATGCAGAAGGCGGCGTCGGGCTTGTGATGGAAGGCGGTAGCGTTTTGTCGCGGGAGCCGGTGGGCTGTCCGCCAGGTACGCGAGTGACTGTAACGGATCTTTTTTTTAACACGCCAGCGCGCCTCAAATTCGTTCGCTCCTTGCAGACAGAATCGTCTCACATCGTGGATGTAGTTGCCAAGGCAGCGGCGGCACGGCCAGATATCGCTTTTCGCGCGATGGTGGACGGGCGCACGCAGTGGAGTACGCCTGGTGATGGACGGCTCGAAACGGTCTTCGCTGTGGCGTTTGGAGCGACTGCCGCGCGAACTGCCCTGAAACTGGAAGCCGTTCACGCGGACTACTCTATATCTGGTGTGCTGGCACTTCCAGAATTCAGCCGTGCACAGCGCACAGGGTTGTGGTTCTCTGTAAACGGACGTCCCGTCCGTAGCCAGGCATTGCAAAATGGTGTAGTGGACGGTTTTGCGCATGCGATCCCGAAGGGTCGCTATCCGCTTATCCTGCTATCGCTAGCGACTGACCCGAGCTTGGTCGATGTCAACGTCCATCCGGGCAAACTTGAAATCCGTTTTAGTGAGGAGCGAGACGTACGCGAATTTGTCAGTCAGGCGGTGGCTGATGCTCTACAAGCCGGCATGCGACCAGCCGCTGTGAAGATGGTAAGCCATGAGCCGAACGATAGCGATGGAGAGGGCGCGAGAGCTGTCGCACCTCCTGTTGTTGCGCAGGCGCGCCCGCCGAGTTCGTCATCGATTGCGCCCGGTGGTCAGGAGTATCGTACTGCCAGTCTCGATCGCGAGTCCAGTCAAATCGCCTTCGCTTTGGCTCAGCCCATTGATGTGTTCTCATCGCTCCCTTTGGTGCACGAAACGGTGGAGACGCAACCTACGGCTGTAGAAACAGGTTCAGCGACTGACGGGGCAACAGCCGAGCTGAGAGGCGCAGATACGCACCCGCAGATGCCTGTGGGAATCCGCGCCGTGGCGCAGGTGATGCAGATGTACATCGTCGCCCAAGATGCAGACGCTGTGTATCTGATCGACCAACACGCAGCGCACGAACGGGTGCTTTATGAGCGTTTTCGCGACGAAGCCGCTCAGCGTGGCTGGTTAAAACTAGACTTACTCGTACCGCTTACGATCGAGGTACCGGTGCGGGAGTTCGGCATTTTGAATCTTGCGCGTGAACAGTGGATCGAGTTCGGATTGATCGTGGAACCGTTTGGCGAGCAGGCATTCGTTGTGCGCTCCGTCCCTCACATTTGGGAAGGATTAGATATCGAACGCCTGGTAAAGGATGTGTTCGCCGATCAGGTGGCGGACCAGTTAGGCGTAGACAAAGAGATCGGTTCTACTCGTGCAATGCGAGCGTGGCAGGACCGTCTGATTATGCGGTCTTGTAAAGCCGCAGTCAAAGCGAACCAAAAGCTCAGTCTGATGGAAATGGATGCTTTATTGCAATCTCTCTCCACGTTACAAAACCCATTTACCTGCCCGCATGGGCGTCCAACGGCCATTGTCCTGACTAGGCAGCAACTGGAAAAGGAGTTCAAGCGATCGTTGTGATAGAAAAGTGGTCAAATATACCAGGTGGCAGGCCCGGCTTGCGTGATCTGCGCGGGCAAAAAGTGGTGATCAAAGATTTCGCGATCACGGCGTCTGCGAATGCCGATGAAGGGGCGCAAGCGGCGGCTTGTGATTTCGCGTATACGTGGAACGTGCCTTATGTGAAGCGAAGTGGCCGAGCGATACAACGTTTGCTGGCAGATACGGGGTTGCATGACCTCGGCGTGTATGAACAGGCAGGAAGAATTCGACTGTATGGACAGGGTTTCAGTGAACCTTTTTTCTATCATCCGGGCGTCGCTCTGTTGCGTGTTAAACAGCTACTTCGCGGAGATGCGGATCGCTTGCTTGAGGCTGCGCGGATTCGCGCTGGTGATCGAGTACTCGACGCCACCGCAGGCCTATGTGCGGATACGGTCGTCTTGTCACACGGCGTCGCTGAGCAAGGAAGGTGTCTAGCGGTTGAAGCGAATCCACTGGTGGCGTTTGTCGTAGCTGCAGCACTGCAGGGCGATCAGACAGGTTTTGCGCCATTTGACAGTGCCATGCGGCGAATCGATCTGCGGTGTGGCACGTGGGGGGAGGCATTGCGAATATTGCCCGCCCGTACGGTGGATATCGTTTATTTCGATCCAATGTTCGCAGGCTCACAGCTCGATTCACCTGGCATTCGGCCATTGCGGGCGCTCGCTAAGGAAGGCGGCGTGAGTCGCGAAGACGTGGAGGCTGCTCGTCAGATCGCCACGCGTGGTGTCGTGGTCAAGGATGTGCGTCCTGGACCGCTACTTCGCGCGCTCGACTTGGAGCCGATTCGACGTAGCGGTCAGTCGACTTGGTACAGCTTCGCACCTTCTGCGTGGATGGCAGAGGCAAAAGACACGCAACGGATTGTCAAAAAAGAGGGGGGCACGTACCTGTGAAGCGTCAACCCATCGTGTGCGTGGTTGGGCCTACGGCCATCGGAAAGACGGATCTGAGTCTCGACTTGGCACAGGCTCTTCATGGCGAGATTGTCTCAGCGGACTCGATGCAGGTGTATCGACATATGGATATCGGGACAGGCAAGATCCCGGTTGTCGACCGCCGCAGCATTACGCATCATATGATCGACGTCGTCGATCCGTGGGTGCCTTTTACCGTACACGAGTTTGCACAAATGGCCCGCAGTGTGTTATCTGATTTAGATGCGCGCCAGCGGATACCCATCGTCGTCGGAGGGACTGGGCTTTACGTCAAAGCTTTGATCGACCACTTTGACTTCGCGCAAACGGATCGGGACCCGTCTTTGCGCGACGCCCTAACACAGGAGGCAGAGCGAGTAGGGGCACCTGTCTTGCACGAACGCCTGCGTGCCAAGGATCCGCTATCCGCCACGCGTATTCACCCAAATGACTTGCGTCGCGTCATTCGTGCGCTGGAAATTGTAGAGCGCACTGGTCGACCGGTTGAAGCCAACCGCTCGCAGGAACGCCCTCCCTACGCGCCTATTCTCATTGGACTCACAGGTGAACGGGAGAGGCTGTATCAGCGAATTGAACGCAGAATTGATCATATGGTAGAAGAGGGGCTTGTGGCAGAAGTCGAGCGGCTCCTCGCACTCGGATGCGATGAGACACACACCGCCATGCAAGCGATTGGTTACAAGGAGATTCTGCAATATGTGCGCGGGACATGCTCCTTAGAGGCGGCGGTGGCAGCAGTTAAACAGGCGAGTCGTCGTTATGCGAAGCGCCAATGGTCGTGGTTTCGGGCGGATTCGCGGATCGTTTGGTATGAGTGGGCAGAAGATGGTATGATGTTGGACGTGGTGTTGCCATTTATAGAGGAGCAACTCGAACGTTTGGGGTAGAGGGAAATTTTGTAGGGGGCGCAACGTGACAAACAAACTCGTGAACATTCAAGATAATTTTTTGAATCAGATCCGTAAGGATAATATTCCAGTCGTCGTGTATCTGGTCAATGGTTTTCAAATTCGCGGGATGGTACGTGCATTTGACAACTACACTGTGGTGATCGAGTCCGAAGGCAAGATGCAGCTGATCTATAAGCATGCCGTGTCGACGTTTACGCCGGCGCGCAATGTTCGGTTTGACATGGGCGTCACAGCAAGCGCACATGCGGCAGAGCCGGCCAACACGGAGGCGTAGAGGACATTGGACGCGCGTGATCCTGGAGACTGATGCGATGAGTCTCCATGGTCACTTGTGGGCGCACGCCTAGCGACTTGACAGCGGCGCGTGTGGCATGGTATCTTTGCACTCGTTACCGCGTCGCCATTTGACGATTCATGCCAGCGTAGCTCAGTTGGTAGAGCAACTGACTTGTAATCAGTAGGTCGCAGGTTCGACTCCTGTCGCTGGCTCCAAAAAACCTTGATGTACCGGGCTTTCTCGAATGTCGAGATGGCCCTTTTTATTTCTCCGCTACAAATGCGCTACAAATTACTTTTCAGAGCCCTTTTTGAAGGCGATATCGAGTGCTTTCTCGGCCTTGCGTAAGTCCTTCGTGAGCGTGTTTGGGTCACACGTTGCGGCCTGATCGATGTTTAATGTCGAGCGTTGAGGGACATGCATGGTTGGAGCGTCCACGTGGGTCATGGGCGACACTCGTAGATATCCCCATTTGACCGCTCGGTTGAGTGCAACTCGGAGGGTTCGGTGGATTCCATGAACTGAGGAAGAGGTCATTCGTTCAGAAAGCTATCGCGTATTTAGAGCGCCTGAGAAGCTCCCCAGTACTCGCATAGCTACAAGCGCCGCATCGATAGTCCGATGCGGCGCTTGAACTTTGTTTAGCCCACCATCCGGTAAATATTTGCGCCGGTCCCTGGGCGCTTCTCAGGCTGCTTAACAAACTCGCGGTCGTGTTCAATCAACACGTTTTTTAATAGTATTCCGGCTAGGGAAGCGACCCTCTTCTGGACCTTCGCTTCATCCAGTTCAGGATAACGCCTCGTAACCACCTCGTGTATCAGTTGTAACTCAGTAATACCGCGCCAATCCTTACCTGGTGTAAGGTCTACAAGGGCGAAAGGTGACGTCCTGTTGTGCACCACTTGTCTTAGATGCTGTTTCGACTTTTCGAGTAGCTCTTCATACTCGCTGTAAACATGGGTTTTCGTGGGCCTAGGAAATGTGCGCCCGAATGTGTCCCTCAATGACATACGAGTTCCCCCTTAATTTGGAGTCACTTTCCGGGCTAAACAAGCTCCACGTTGGGTCTTGCTTAGCCCGATCGATCACTTGTGAGACAAAACGATTTGTGCGGCCCTGAGCGCGTACTCAATATCGTCACCGTCGAGCAGCCTTTCGAGAAGCGCCGTTGACTTGGTGACAAGACGTGTCCACTCTGAGGAAGTAGCCCCCACATCAGCTGGCGACGCGGCCTCGGTGATGGACAAGATTACATCACGATGCTTGGTGATCTCGGCGATGGTGCCTGGGAATCTCAGCGACTCGAGGAGTTCCTTCGGCAATGTCTCGCGTGGTACAGGGCGCCCATCAAAGAAAAAGCGAACAGGTCGTTGGTGAGGGAATCCCGATCCAGGCAGATCATCGTCGAGTTCCGGCACGTAAACGTAATTGCCGGTGACCTCCGCGAAGTAAATCTCGCGCCCGTCGGGAATGACCAAAAGGTCGTCGGGACTCATGTCCTGAACCAGGCGAGCAACGTTGCCAAGTCCCGCTTCCCACCCCTTCTGTTCCAAAAATGCCCTGATCTCGTCGTAGCTGCACCCTGCGAATGAGTGACCCACAGGATATCCAATTGCGACACGGCCTTCGGACAAAAAGTAGGAAATTTGGTTCGTACCGTGCGGACTTGGCCGCAATATCCAGCAGCGCATCGGCTTTCCTCCTCTTGTTATTAATTTGTGATCACATGACAATAATATCACGCCGCTAATTTGTTGTCAACATGTGTGCTCATGATTATAATATATTTTCTAGAAGAGGACGAATGAGCCGATTATATGCCGACTCATTCGTCCTCTTCCGGCCAGATTTCCCTGATTTCCATGTTAAGCACCCGTGCGATCTTCCGAGCGGTATCGAGCATGGGGGACTGCTTCTGTCCCACCAAAAGGTTCAATGTAGTCACGGTTAGCCCGGTACGTTTCAGCGAGGATCACTCTCGCTGGCTCCATGAAGAAACTAGGCCTTCTCTCATGTCGAGATCGAGCCGTGGATCCAGCTACACAGCCAGCTACACAGCCAGCTACAAATATTCTGCACATGTCTGAACGTCTCTGAGAAATTAAACGCGAGAAACGCCCCTGTAAAAGCTTTTTGAGACTAATGTTTATAGCAGAGCTGAGTTATAGGAGTCACCTACGCGATCTATAAGAGCAGGACGATCTGTGCTTTTATAGATCGCGCGGCACCATCGCTAGAGCTGGACATCGCGGCTCGCTAAGCGGTAAGGTCACCGTGACATTTCGGACAGCGCAGAGCCTCAGCCGCGATTCGTTCAGCACAATAACGGCATTTCTTGGTCGGTCTTGTGGAAGGTAATAGAGCCAAGACCAGTGTACTCAACAGGCCAAAAAGGATACTGAATACAACCCAGACCCAAATTCGTCGTTCCTTCCGTTGTGCTAGGAATATATTGACGATAAGGCCAGCTATCCAAAATGAGAATACCAAGTGTAAACCCTCTTCCTAATAAATATATTTTAGAGTAATAATAGCACATTTACGTAAATTGTATTTGAACATCTTTCACCGGATAGTCACGCAAGCGCCAAGCACAAACTACAGAACGATTGCCACAGTTGAATCATGCTCCCTATCACAACACAGGACTATTGACTACTGGCCAAATGGTCAGGTCACAATCTATACCTTTGGGCAATAGTTGACTCCACGCGAATCAGTTAGACTTTTAGCTGTGGAGTCAATTATCAAAGGGGATGAGGACGTGGCCAAAACACTTCGTCGCGCAGCTATGGTAGGCGCGGCGACTACGCTGTTGTCGA
>JAPNUP010000167.1 GCA_026627345.1 Bacillota bacterium
GACCGATCTCCACGTCACAGCGCATTTTTTCCGACTGTGACAGGGTCCGATACGGTCGCCCTTTCCAAAAGATCCGAAACACCGAGCGCACTTCGCCTGTTTCACGATTGGCGTCAACGAGCTCGATGCGCACATGCGTGAAGGTGTCTTTTAGCCGCTCATGCTGCAGGCGAATGTACGCATTGCGGTAGGCGTCTAGCGCCTCGATCCGTCTGCGCAGGTCACTGATGCGCCGGGTGGCAAGAGACAGCGCCTGCTGCGCCTCTTTGATTCGTGCTTGTGCACGACGACGCACCGCATAGCGCGCTTCGTAGTCTGCAAGCGCACGCCGGTCTTGCTGCTCATCGACCTGATACTGCGCGAGTTTGGCCTTTTCCAGTGCGTCTGACGGTGCTTCGGGCTCTCTTTGTACGAGCGCTTCGATCTGTGCCTTGACGGCTTGGCCTTGACGAATCAGCTCGTCCATCTGCAGGCGCACCAATGCATTGTGCTCCTTGGCGATCTCGCGTAGCTTCGACAAGCGATCCGCCGACAATCCTTGCTGACACGCAGGACAAGTATCGACAACCGTTTGCCACTGCGACTTACAGGTCTCATAGCTCGCCAGCAGACTCTCTCGCTTGGCGTGTAGTGCTGCCAGACGCGCCTCTTTTGTCAAAGCTTGAAGTGCTGCAGCGTCGACTTTCGCTTGTAGTTGCGCACGTTCTTGTACACGCTTTGGCGTGAGCAAAAGCGTCGGCTGTACAGGCGCTTCTTGTTCGAGGACACCTTTTAGTCCGCTGATCTCCCCATCAAGGCGCGCTACTTCATCTTCTGTCACGCGCAGGTCGCGTCTTGTTTTCTCCAGTATGAAGTCCGTGCTGTCCGCTCCATCGATCATCGGATAGCGATCGGTGGACAGGATGTCTCGGTGAACCGGCAGCAGACTTTTTAACACCTCTTCTTTGTCGAGAACCGGTAAGCAGCGCGCCAGCACGGCACGTGCGGCTTTCGGTTCCAACGAAGAGAAGTAACCGGGCATACACATGGAGAGAAACTCAGGCAAGGTCCCGAACTGCGCCTCGATTTTTTGCTGCGCCCCTTGGCGCTTGCCGCCGACTTGCAGGACTTGTGATTTGTCCCTGGTGCGCGTAACGCGCACGATTTGTCCATCATCGGTTACAGCCGTCAATGAAACCGCCATATCCGGTGCGCCGCGCAATTGCAGTCGCTCATCTTGTTTACTGGTGCCTGCGCTATCCGTGCCGTACAAGCACCAAACGATCGCTTCTGCGATCGACGATTTACCCGTCGCGTTATG
>JAPNUP010000173.1 GCA_026627345.1 Bacillota bacterium
GACGCGCTGCAGCGTCCTTGATCTGAAGCGGCAACAAGCGAATCTCACTGGCTGAAGTAGCTTGACTGCCGAAGGTGCGAAGCGTTGATTCGACTCGCGCATACTGATGGGCGGTCGCGCTGCGCTCGAGCGTGTGGATAATTACTTCACGTGCCACCGACTGGATGCGAGACAAGAGCGTGCCAAGTGGACTGTCAGGCGCGCCTTGCGCCACTTCACGCAGACGTCGCACGCGCCCCGTGAGCGTCTGGGACAGGCGTGTCGCCAATGATGGCGGCTGTGCTTTCGTTTTCAAAAGTTCTTGCCACACGTGACGCTCATAGTCATTCACTGCGAACACCTCTGCTTCCTGTCATACTGTTCTTTTGTAAAGGATTCGCCGTAAAAAAGGTCATTCCTGCTTGTGACCCTTAGCGGTAATTGGTAGAGTCAAAGAAAGACCACTAAATGGGGGAAATTTGTGAAAAGCTTTCGCGACCCTGTCCACAACTTGATTGCTTTTAGCGACCGTGATCAACTCATCGTAGATCTCATCAACACGCGGGAAGTCCAGCGCCTGAGGCGTATACGCCAACTAGGGCTCAGTCATATCGCGTATCCGGGGGCGGAGCATTCGCGCTTTGTGCACAGCCTCGGTGTGGCGCATCTGATGCGCCGGTTTCTGGATTCCGACGCGGGGCGAGAAGGGGAATTTGGCGCCGAGTTGGCGGAATACAGGCAACTCGCCATCGCGTCGGCGCTCTTGCACGATGTCGGCCATGGCGCTTTCTCGCACGCTTTGGAGACAGTGACAGGCGTCCGTCACGAGCGCTTTACGACAGCCATCGTGCGCGCGCAAAGCACAGAGGTGCATGCGGTACTAGAACGGCACGAGCCGGGACTGGCGGAAAAAGTGGCACAAGTCGTGGAACGTCGCTTTCAACCCTCCCGGGCGATCGTCAAGTTACTGTCCAGTCAGCTCGATCTCGATCGCACGGATTATTTGCTGCGCGATGCCTTGATGACAGGCGCGGGCTATGGGACGTTTGACGTGGAGTGGATGTTGCACGTGTTGCGTCTCGGCGAAGTCGATGGGGAACTGGAAGTCGGACTCGATTTGGAGAAAGGGCAAAGCATCGCAGAGGACTACATCATGTGTCGGTATTACATGTACCTGCATGTCTATTTTCATCACACTACACGCGCCGCCGAAGTGATGATGGAGACGCTGTTGCGACGGGCGCAGCACAGCGAGGCGCGGTTGCCGGGATTTACTGCGCTCAACCGCCTGCTAGACGGAGCGCTTGGTGCAGATGAGGAAGGCGTACAAGC
>JAPNUP010000185.1 GCA_026627345.1 Bacillota bacterium
TTAATGTATAAGACTTGCGCGCGAACGATTCTAGAAAGCCCGCCCCAACCTAATAACCCCAAATAAAAAATCATTAAAAATACGGAGGCATTGCCCCCTGTCAAATTCAAAACGACAAGGAGGAGAAAGATGGCTGGAAAAGAAAGCATCAAATCGACGAATCGCATCATCAAACGATCACCGATGCCACCTAGATACCCCGAGATCGCCCCGTAGATCGTCGCCACGACAGTCGAGATCACGGTGGCGCCAAACCCTACCAGAAAGGAAATTCTTCCTCCATACAGCAGGCGCGACCAGACGTCTCTCCCGAGATCGTCCGTACCTAGGGGATGCCCGGGCATGGGAGGGCTAAGCGTGATAAATAGATTAGGCGTCTCAGGATTCTGATTGGTAAAAAGCGGTGCGCCGATGGATCCAATGAGCATGACGACAAGTACGATCAGACCCACCAAGGCCAGTCTGTGCTGAAAGAGGCGCGCGAAAAAGGGAATACGCCAGATCAGGAGGAAGCGCCATGGCGACCGGCCGACATCCTGTTGTGATAGTTCAATCATTAGTTACCGGACCTGCGACTGCAGATCCGGACGGCCCCCCTTCGACCTACTCGTAGTTGACTCGCGGATCCATGAAGCCATAAGTGATATCGGCGGCCAGATTCCCCACGATTAGTAAGACAGCGCCGATCAGCAACCCTGCCATCTGAACTGGATAGTCTCGCTCATTGAGCGAGTCCAGAAAAAGGCGTCCCATGCCGGGCCACGAAAATATCTGTTCTGTAATCACCGCTCCTCCGAAGAAGCTCGGCAGATCCAGCCCGATGATCGTGATGATCGGTAGCAAAGCGTTTCGTAAAGCGTGCTTGACGAAGACAGCGCGTTCGCGAAGTCCTTTAGCCCGAGCTGTGCGAATGAAATCTTCCTTGATGACCTCAAGAATGCCCGCACGCAAAAAGCGACTCCAACTGGCTACACTTCCAATGCCAAGTACGACACTCGGCAGAATCAAATGCCGAATCAGCTCTCCGAAACTATGCGGGTGATAGACCGACCACATACCGCCTACCGGTAGCCACTGCAATTTGACGGCAAAGATGAGCTGCAAGATCAGTCCAAAGAAAAAGCTCGGCATCGCCCATGCAAAAAAGGACATGAAAGATAGCGTATGATCCTGCCATGAATACCGATGGCGAGCCACGTAGATGCCCAGCGGCATACCAAGCCCAAAAGAGAGAACAAAGGAGGTGCCCATAAGAATCAGCGTATTAGGCAGTCGCTCAGAAATCAGCTGCATAACCGGGAGCCCAGAAAAATAACTGTACCCCCAATTTCCATGAAGCAATGACCATAACCATAAAAAATACCTTGTGTACCATGGCTCATTGAGCCCTAATTGCTTGGCCAATAGGGCCAGGCGCGCCGGTGAGACCTTGGGATTGTGCATATAAATCGCCAATGGTCCACCGGGCGTAATGTTCATCAGAAAGTACGTGACGACCGTCACCAGAATAAGCAACGGAATCGCTTCTAGGATGCGTTGAAAAACATACCTGGCCAATGGACTCCCCTTCTAACCGTGAAGAATTAGTCAATCCACCAATCCCACACCGGGGTGGAGTTAAAGACGGTCTGCTCATATCCGTGCAAATGCTTGGACACCGCCAAGTCGGATTTCTGCCAGTAGAGGAAGATCAGTGGCAGGGTTTCTTGCTCCAGACGCTGGATCGCCCAGTAGGTTTGCCGACGCGCTGATCGAGAAGTCAAAGAGGTTCCGTCTTCTGTCAGCCGATCCATGTACGGGTTACTGTAATGTTCGACATTCTCACCGGGAGAGGTGGGGCTCGTCACGATATACTTAGAATTGAAATCGATCGTGTCATCCGGGAACACCCCTTGACCCCAACTGAAGAGAAGACACTCTGGTTGCCCGTTGAACTGCGGACCTTTGGCCCCGAAAATAAAGGACCAGTCTGCCGTGTGCACCGGCGCATAGACCCCAATCTTCTCCCAGGAAGCTGAAACGACCTGTGCAATATTCATATCTGTGTGAGAAGTGGAACCGGTCCAAATTGGTGCTGTCAGCTCTTTACCGTCTTTGTACAGGAAACCACCTGGTCCAGGAGTGAAGCCATCCTTCTTGAGAATTTTCTCTGCCGTCGCAGGACTATATTGACGTGTCGGTACCTTCGGGTCGTAAAAATAGCCTCCCGGAACCTGATCGCCATGTGCGACGATCCCTTGCCCATGCAAGATATACTTCACAATCTCCGCCTTCGGTGTGGCAAAGTCCAAAGCCTGTCGAACGAAGGTGTCCTTTAGAAAGCCATTTTCAATCGGTGTGATCTGGTTATACGTCGCTTGCAGTGGAGCAATGACATTAAAGTTCGGCGTTAGAGACCCTACCTGATTCAGATCTTCAGAAGGAATCCCACCCATGGTCAATTTTTGCGTGACCAGTTCATTGAAAGCGGTTTGGCTGTTCGGAATGATCTCGTAAATCATCTTCTGAATGTGTACCTTAGGCCCAAACCAATAAGGATTCGGAACGAAGACAAGCTCTTGGTCACTGATCCACTGCTTGAGAATGTACGGACCACTGCTCACGGGATGAGAGTCGTAGTATCCGTGGTTGAGTTGAGAAGTAGAAAGCTTAGAAAAGACCGCAGCAGGCACGATATCTGCCGAAGCGACCGTTGACAGGAAGGGGGCGTATGGTTTCGTCAAAGTAAACTGGACAGTGTTCGGTCCAATCGCCTTGACGTCCTTCACATAATTCCATCCGGTTACGTAGGCGAATTGCAATTTCGGGTTGGTATAGTAATGCCAGGTGTAGACCACGTCTTTGGGGGTAATGGGTTGCCCGTTCGACCACTTGGCCTTTGGATTCATCTGAAACGTATAGGTCAATCCATCACTCGACGATGTCCACGACTTCGCCAGCTCCCCTGTCCACTGATCTTTCAAGTTCAGATAAATGAGCGGAGCGTTCATCAGGCTGACCGGACCATTATCCACAGCCAGTCCACCCATACCCGGTGTCAAGTTGTCCGGGTTCTGATCCAGGGCCTGAACAAGCGGTATATTCGGATTCGCATTCGTCGTCGCGGCGTTGGCGACGACGCCCGTCCCAAGCGCTGTGGACATGAGAGCCACAGAAAGGCCAGCGTACATCCATTTCTTCATCGAGTTTCCCCCTGTAAGATGGATTAAACGACATACAAGCCTAGTGAATATTTTTAACACCTAGAGTATTCGCGAACTAAAAGTTAAATTCCTGCGTACATTACGTGAATGTTGCAAATTTTTATGTCTGACCACACTGTGTCGTGTGTACCCGGTCGAGATGCCTGTCATCCGTAAATCTCATCCGTTGCTTGGCAACCGAGAAACATGATAGAGAAAATAGCTCGCATCGCGATCAAGGCATCTGAAGCGTCATACATGACGGTGCGTGTTCCAATGCGGTGCGTGCCTGGCATCAGACTTGCCGCGCCTGCTTGGGCAGTCGATATGAATTCGACTTCACACTGTAGCGACTTTGCACCTCCGTACCTGTATATAGCAAATGTCCTACCGCTGCGCAGCTCTTCCACCGCCGCTTGCGACTTCGTTTGAATAAGCGCCTCAGCCACGGCTGGGCTCAGACAACGGGCGGACCATCGTTCGATCGCAAACTTGACAACAGCTGTCTGTGCATCGGGCAAAGACTTCGCCGCTTCCATCGCTACCTGATCATCCCCTGTTACCAGAATGACTGGAACGCCAAAGTGACCGGCAATAGCAGCGTTGATCTCCAACTCTCCGACAGACAAGCCATTGACACGCACATCGTAAATTTGCTTGCCCATCACTGTCTCGTTGGCGACGCCTCGTGAACCACCGACACGACCGTGATACCCAACAAACAGCGTGGCAGAGCTATCCTTTACTCCTTCCATCATGGACAACGGTTTTCCACTTCCGCGCAATAACTGAGCCCGTGGATCTAACTGGTTGGGCAGTAAATTGCGCTCCGACCAGTGCGTGTCATTGACCAATACTTCCGTCGCCCCGGCTGCAAAGGCACCTCTGATCGCCGCATTGACGTCCGCCGTCATGCGCTCGCGAAAGTATCCGTACTCAGGGTTGCCCGGATATAGTTCCTGTCCACTGACAATGGTCGACACGCCTTCACCGTCGGCACTGATATAAATGCGCATGCAACAAGTCCCCCCTCTTAGCTGCGAGCCACAGTCGTGTGAAATGAGAGCGTCGTCGTCAACGCCTCGAGGTAGGTGGCCCCACTCATCAGGTACAGTTCGAGCGGACTCACCCCTACTTGCAAGACGGAGACTGCATGCAGTGTACCGTCTTCTGTCAACTGCGCATAGCCACTGAAATCGTGGATCACGTATCGACGGTCGCCGATCTCACCTAGATAGATCATCGTGTGACCTGGCATATAGATGAGGTCGCCTGGCTGACAGTGAGAGAGTGCCGCGTAGCGCTCTGATGCCGTCCAGGCCCGTAGATAGACGGTCTTGGCGACCCCTGCCCCTGGCAAGTACTCCTGTTCCCCTGCGTTACGTGGCAAATTCAAGCCGATCGTCCGGTAAACATCCATCACAAAGCTCGAGCAGTCATGAAGACCGTATTCGTCACCCCAACCGTATGGCTCACCTAGTAAGCGAAAAGCCTGTCGCAAAATGTTGGGACGAGTACAGGGCAAGGCCCCGACAGACACCCCAGCTCCCCTTTCGAGACGTCCTTGACCCGCAACGTACGTACCGTCTTGCGCCTGTCCAGGAAGAGCTACTAGTAGGTTTTCGCTTTGCGTCGCGATCAGCGGCAATCGTCCGGCATATTCAATGGGGACGCTCCGGTCAGAGCTCACCGCTTCGACGTTCGTTCCGATCACATAGACCCAAGACGTTTCCTTTAAGTGCCGACTGAAAGTGTCGCGATCAGTGCGTGCGAGGTGTGCGTTTTGCACCCATCCACGGTAGTTTTGCGCCTGCACATATGCAAACAAACCGTCTCGACTGCGATGCAGTATGATCACCGGTTCAAACATGTGGATGGCCGTCTCTTGCAATCGGTCAAAGCGCGGCGCCTGCCCTTCCTTGAAAGCAGAAACGACCGTCGGCAATGTTCGCATTGCGGTGCGGCAAATCGTAAAGGCATAGGCACAAATCGTGACACCGATTTCCGGCTTGTTGCAATTCTCCCGTACTTTGCGCCAGAAAGTAGGCTCAAGAGGTTGATTGTTCAAATCGTAGTACACGTCGGAAAAATGATCGTCATCAGCTATCCAACTAGCAATTTGATGGTTCGTAAGCTGCTCTGGAAACGTTGATAAGTCAACGCATGTAGGTACTTCCCGTGACCATTGGTCATGCCACCGCTTGCGATCTTCGTCTGTAAAAAGGCGTTGATCCGTCAATCCCTGATGTTTAATCCAATACTCTGCTTCGAGCATCGCCTCATCTACATGCGGTATACGCACCATAGCAGCCGCCCCCTTCAGCCTACGCATCTGACCAACCCTGTCATTACATAAGAGCGCGCATCACAGCATTATGCATGCTTCGCCGCAGACGCAAGGCGTCACCTTGACGCCCATAGTGAACACGATTGGTCAATAAGACCATCCAAATGTCCGTGCTCGGATCCATCGAAATGGACGTGCCTGTAAAACCAGTGTGACCGAAGCTGACAGGCGACCACAAATCACCCATATGATCATACGCATCCCCGCGCAGGCACCAACCTAACCCACGCCGTCCGTCCAATCCCTCCGTGTTATTGGCTATGGCCGTATCGCGCATCCGCCGCGAAAGGATCTGTCGACCATGCCCTAGCCACATGCGCGCGTAAGCACTCAAATCGGACGCTGTACTAAACAGACCTGCATGTCCGCAAATTCCGCCGAGGGAAAAAGCGTTTTCATCGTGGACAAAGGCATACGCCGCACGCCCGCGCTGCGCAACCATCTCGGTCGCGGCATACCCGAGTGGTGTATACGGGATGTCACCCCAAGCATCGTCCATAGGTTCGGCAGTTGCAGGCGTCATCCGATAGCCAGTCGCTTTCATATCGAGAGGTGTGAAGACGTGGTCTTTTGCGAAGCAATCCAGTGAGACGCCCGCTACCAACTCGACCAAGCGTCCCAGAATCATAAACCCGATGTCGCTGTATACCACGTGTCGCCCTGGCGCTGCGACCAGAGGGATCTGCACAACGCGCCGCCACCTAGCCGCAACGTCGGGCTGGGCAGGCAGCGCGTCGCCTGGCGGAAGCCCAGCAGTATGCGTCAGCAAGTGTTTCACAGTGACCGCGCTCTTAGGACCATCTGCATACTCAGGGAAATACATCGCGAGGCGGTCAGATAACAGTAGCTGCCCGCTTTCCACCAAAGATAAAATGGCGGGC
>JAPNUP010000186.1 GCA_026627345.1 Bacillota bacterium
ATCTGGTATTGTGCCATTTCGCCTTCCTCCCTGGGAATTGGTGTCTGACACGCTCATTCTACCAGAGAGGGGCGGGATGGCACTTTTGGATGATGTCACCACCTCGCTCCAGAATTTACACCAATTTTATGGACTCAACTGTGAGTTTGTGAAATTTCAAATCCTCATAGGTAGGCTACAAACTAGCCTACATTTATTATCATACCCAACAGAATGAATAGATTTCAAATCCTCATAGGTAGGCTACAAACGTCTTCGTATCACGAATCGTGAGCTGGTCATCCACGATTTCAAATCCTCATAGGTAGGCTACAAACCCGCCGGGTTAGGTCGGGTCGCCTCAGCAGGGATGCATTTCAAATCCTCATAGGTAGGCTACAAACGAACGGAGTTGGTTGGCTTTCCGCTAAAGGTAGGCCAATTTCAAATCCTCATAGGTAGGCTACAAACCCCTTTAACGGTGCCCTGTCGCACGGCCATCTTATATTTCAAATCCTCATAGGTAGGCTACAAACGATTACGCGCCAGATCGTTTTGCGCCGGGATTCGTCATTTCAAATCCTCATAGGTAGGCTACAAACCTGCTCATGCGTCGAAGCGTTGGTGAGGCTCACTGGATTTCAAATCCTCATAGGTAGGCTACAAACTTTCAATGTCAACGGATACCAAAGTCATCAACGCGATTTCAAATCCTCATAGGTAGGCTACAAACTCGTAGGCGTTGCGTTCGTAGTTGGCGCGGGATTCATTTCAAATCCTCATAGGTAGGCTACAAACTCAGAACGACCCACGTATGATTACACCTAGCCCCTATTTCAAATCCTCATAGGTAGGCTACAAACTCCCTAACGCATCGTCAGCCATCCCGCCGATTTACATTTCAAATCCTCATAGGTAGGCTACAAACTAACGTATCGCCCGGTTTTCCTGAAGGGAAATTGTACATTTCAAATCCTCATAGGTAGGCTACAAACGGCGCAGGCGCAGGCCCTAGGCGCTAGCCAAGGCTATTTCAAATCCTCATAGGTAGGCTACAAACCACTCTCCCGATATGGTGGGACAGTGACGAGTCACAATTTCAAATCCTCATAGGTAGGCTACAAACGCAGTATGCGTCATATCCGGTATGATCATGCATACGTCATTTCAAATCCTCATAGGTAGGCTACAAACCAGCCCGGTGCAGGCCGCGGTCAATCGCCCGGCGGTATTTCAAATCCTCATAGGTAGGCTACAAACCGTTGGCGGAGCGCCCGCGCCGTAGCGCACGCTCGGATTTCAAATCCTCATAGGTAGGCTACAAACTTGGCGTTACACCACGAGATGTTGGAAAAGGTCAAATTTCAAATCCTCATAGGTAGGCTACAAACCACCGGCGGCTTTCGACCGCCTTCCATTCCACGCGGATTTCAAATCCTCATAGGTAGGCTACAAACCTGGCTCGGCTCAAAAATTTCTCGAAAAAATTTCTTCATTTCAAATCCTCATAGGTAGGCTACAAACCCAAAGTGTCCATACCTGCGGAAGAAAAATCGAACGTATTTCAAATCCTCATAGGTAGGCTACAAACAAACAGGTCCGCGTTCTGACAATCCAGTTCGTACGTATTTCAAA
>JAPNUP010000019.1 GCA_026627345.1 Bacillota bacterium
GAAGCTCGGAGAAACGCGGGCGCAGGCTATTCGCCTTTTGTATGGTGGCAGCGTCAAGCCAGATAATATCGCAGCTTATCTCGGCGAACCAGACATCGACGGAGCCCTTGTCGGTGGTGCCAGTCTCGAACCGTCGTCCTATGCGCAACTGCTTACACAAAGCGCGCAGGCGTAGGTGGCAAACTGTTCTGTAGCAAAGTCCTGATTTGGAAGGAGTCTTTCTCATGTCGCAACCTCCAAAGCCCCTTGCACTGATTATTCTCGATGGCTTTGGCCTGCGTTCGGATACCGTGGGCAATGCCGTCGCAGCCGCCTATAAACCGAATTATGACCGCTATCGGACCACGTATCCATTTACCACCTTGCTCGCCAGCGGGGAAGCCGTCGGGTTGCCAGAAGGGCAGATGGGTAACTCCGAAGTGGGGCATCTGAATCTCGGTGCTGGCCGCGTCGTGTATCAAGACTTGACGCGTATAGGCAAGTCCATACGGGAAGGCGATTTTTTTGAAAATAAGACTTTCCTGGGTGCGGCTGAACATGTGAAAGCCAGTGGTAAGAAGCTTCATCTCTACGGCTTGCTATCAGACGGCGGCGTACACAGTCATATCAGTCATGTACTCGCACTGCTTGATTTTGCAAAGGCGCAAGGCGTGACTGAGGTCTGCATCCACGCTTTTCTCGACGGCCGCGATGTCCTTCCCACGACAGGCGTTAGTTATATCGAGCGTCTGCAAACGAAGATGGCAGACGTGGGGGTCGGGCGTATTGCGACCGTGCAGGGACGCTATTACGCCATGGATCGCGACAAGCGCTGGGAGCGCACCGAGAAGGCATACCGCGCGATGGTGTATGGGGAAGGGCAGAAAGCGACGGATCCCGTTGCCGCGCTCAGGGAAAGTTATGCGCGCTCCGTGACTGACGAGTTTGTCCAACCTGTAGTGATCGTCTCAGATGCGGGTGAGCCAGTCGGGTTGATTGAAGACGGAGATGCGATCATCATGTTCAATTTCCGGCCCGATCGCGCGGTACAGATCTCTCAGGTTTTTACGAATGAAGACTTTCGCGGCTTCGATCGCGGCCCCAAATTTCCACATACATACTACGTCTGCTTGACTCGCTTTAGTGAGTCTGTAGGCGGCTATGTGGCCTATCAACCGACCAACCTCGATAATACGCTCGGCGAAGTGCTGTCGGCCCATGGACTCCACCAGTTGCGCGCAGCTGAGACGGAGAAGTTCCCGCATGTCACGTCCTTTTTCAGTGGCGGGCGCGAAGACGTCTTTGCCAATGAGGAGCGACTGATGATACCGTCGCCGAAGGTGGCGACGTATGATTTGCAACCTGAGATGAGCGCATTTGAACTCGCACAGGCTGTCACCGCGCGCATACGCAGTGGCGAAATTGATGTGATGGTTCTCAATTTTGCGAATCCGGATATGGTGGGACACTCTGGTATCATGGAAGCTGCAGTGAAAGCCATTGAGGCGGTCGATATCTGTCTTGGACAGGTGGTCGATGCGATCGCCCAGATGGGTGGAGCAGCGATCATCATCGCCGATCACGGCAACGCAGATGTGATGATCGATCCAGGTACGGGCGGCCCTTGTACCACGCACACCACTAATCCAGTGCCGTGTATCGTCACGGTGCCTGGTCTGACACTGCGATCGGACGGTGTACTGGCGGATATGGCGCCGACCATGCTCGATTTGTTAGAGATCGAGCAACCGATGGAAATGACCGGGCGGACGATTATCGTTCAAAAGGCGAAGTAAGCATGGAGAATCAAGGAGGTAGGACGGCAAATGACAACGATCTATGACATTCATGCCCGCGAAGTGCTTGATTCTCGCGGCAATCCGACTGTAGAAGTGGAAGTGACCCTCGAAGGTGGGGGTAAAGGGCGGGCCATCGTTCCCTCTGGCGCATCCACTGGCGCGCATGAAGCGGTCGAACTGCGCGACGGCGACAAGGGACGTTATCAAGGCAAAGGTGTATCGCAGGCAGTGCGCAACGTGATCGAGGTGCTGGGTCCAGAGCTGATCGGCATGGATGCTACCGAACAAGTGGAACTCGATCGCATGATGATTGAATTAGACGGTACGGACAATAAAGGGAAGCTCGGTGCCAATGCCATTCTCGGCGTGTCGATTGCAGTGGCGCGCGCGGCGGCAGACGGTTTGAACATCCCTTTGTACACCTATCTAGGCGGTTTCAATGCTCGTACGTTGCCCGTCCCGATGATGAATATCGTCAATGGCGGTAAGCACGCAGACAATACCATCGACGTGCAAGAGTTCATGGTCATGCCAGTTGGCGCCGCGTCTTTTCGCGAAGGGCTGCGCATGGGAGCCGAAGTTTTCCACAGTCTGAAGGCAGTGCTATCGCAAAAGGGTCTGGCTACGGCGGTAGGCGATGAAGGTGGTTTCGCACCTAACCTGCGTTCCAGCGAAGAGGCGATTCAGGAGATTCTCGAAGCGGTCGTCAAAGCAGGCTACCGGCCAGGTGAAGACATCCGCTTGGCGATTGATGTGGCTTCTACTGAGATGTTCAAGGATGGCAAGTATCACTTTGAGGGCGAAGGGGTCGTGCGTACAGCCGACCAGCTGATCGCGTACTACGAACGCCTAGCGGCCGAATATCCGATCATCTCGATTGAAGATGGATTGGCGGAGGATGACTGGGAAGGTTGGGTCAATCTCACTTCGACGCTCGGCAAGAAGTTACAACTTGTTGGCGATGATTTGTTTGTGACCAACACGACGCGTCTGGCCCGCGGAATCGAACAACACATCGGCAATTCGATTCTTGTCAAAGTGAACCAAATCGGTACGCTGACAGAGACTTTTGACGCGATCGAGATGGCCAAAAAAGCCGGATACACGGCAATCATCTCACACCGTTCGGGTGAGACGGAGGATTCGACGATCGCCGATATCGCAGTGGCAACCAACGCGGGGCAGATCAAAACTGGCGCCCCTTCGCGTACCGACCGGGTGGCGAAGTACAACCAACTGTTGCGCATCGAAGACGCGCTTGGCGAGACAGCGCGCTTTGGCGGGCTGTCCGCTTTCTATAACTTGCGCGGCTAAGTCGACGCTGCAGGGAATCAGGAGCCTTGTACAGGCGTTTGGACAGCCTGTACAAGGCTTCTTTGTCGAGCATTGAGTCTGCTTGTACATGGAGTACAATAGGGAAAGCGATCGTGCGACGCGAGATGACAGACAGCGTAGGCGCAGAGGGGGAGCCTGTTGCAACCACTGCGATTCAGACAGAAAATGGCTTACAGTTCAGGTGCCTTTGCCATCAATCTCTTTACGCAGACGTTTGCCACTTATGCGGTATTTTTTTATGTGGATCAACTCGGTGTAAGCGCAGATTGGGTCGGACTTCTCATGGGTATTCTCGGCGTGTTAAATGCCGTGTTGAACCCTTTGCTTGGCCACTTATCCGATCGCACGCATACGCGTTTTGGTCGTCGTGTACCTTATATGGCGCTTGGCAGCGTCCCTTTTGCTTTGTCCTTTATCCTGCTTTTTACACCTCATGTGGCACGCGATCATCTGCTGGTCTACTTTTTTATCACCGCACTTTTGTATGATGTGACGTTTGTCTTGGTGGCTTTAAATTGGACAGCTCTGTTTCCTGAGATGTTTCAAACGCTCGCGGAGCGGTCAGCAGTCTCGGCATGGCGCCAGGCATTCGGTATTGTCGGTACGCTGATTGGCGTGGCGCTACCGCCCATCTTGTATTCGACGATCGGCTGGGCGCTGATGGCTTACGTTTTTGGTGGTCTGGGTCTGCTAGCCGTCTGGATTTCACTTTACGGGGCACGCGAGAACCCGAGTGAGCACATCCACTCTGCAGCACTACCGGTTCTTGCAGCGATGAAACTGACGTTTGTCAATCGCTCGTTTGTCAGCTATGTGTTCATGAGTTTTTTCGTGCAGTTTCCATTTGTCCTAATCCCATCTGTTGTCCCTTTTTTCATGAAATACGTCTTGCGAGTCGACGATGTTTTTACCACCTTGTTATTGGGTACGCTCTTTCTCGTCGCTATACCTTGCCTCTACGTGTGGGGGGCGATGGCTAAGCGGATTGGAGCACGCGCGACGATGGCGATCAGTACCAGCCTCTTTGGCGCATCGCTGGTGCCTTTTTCGTTTGTACACAGCCTTTTGTCCGCCTGGGTATTGATGATACCGCTTGGCGCTGGCATGGCTGGTTTATTTGTCCTGTTGGACGTTCTGATCTCTGACGTCATCGATGAAGACGAGATGAAGTCCGGAGTGCGCCGCGAAGGCGTTTACTATGGCGTGCAAGGGTTTATTGTGCGCTTTGGCGTGACACTGCAAGCGATCGTGCTGTCGGTTGTCTTGACGCACACCGGCTTTTCGGCTGCCCGCGCGGTGCAAAGTCCGCAGGCGATGGCTGGCCTACGCGATTTACTCAGTGCCGTACCCGTGGCTTCCATCGTTCTGGCGCTGATCTGCTTACGCTTTTATCCCCTGTATGGCGACCGTCTGGCAACGGTTATGCGGTTTCGTCAGAGCCGGGCACAGCACGGTCCGCGCCCTTTACTGCTGCCCGAACCACATCCGCCAGGTCTGGAGGCCACGACTGTCGACCGCTGCGGAATCTAGCGCAGACGTATCAGCGTATTGGCGCAAGCCATGCTTGTATGCTATACTTCGCACAGGCATGTACGTGGAGGTGAAGAGCGGGTGATTTTGGCTGCAAAGATCGTACTCGTGGTCGTCAGCATTGTGCTGGTCGCCAGTATTCTCCTCCAGTCGGGTCGAAGCGCAGGTCTCGGTGCGATTACAGGTGGTGGCAATGAAGGCGGAGCGTCGCGTCGTGGCAAAGGTGCGGATCCGATGTTGGCGAAGGCCACTTCTGTCATCGCAATCGTATTTTATCTGGTGACACTGGTGATCGCTTATCTGGTCGCTCACTCGTAGGGCAGGCTAGACACAAGAGATATGCGCAAGACTTGGGCGACGTCCGACATGGCGATCGCTTTTTTGCGTTATAGGGAACTACGGCGCGTGCGTCCTACAATACGAGTGCCCGGGGTATACTGGGTTTGTGTACGCTCGTCATACACTGGACTTGGTTCGACAAGAGAGAGGGAATGAAGGTTGCTACCTGATCAGCAGGATGTCCTGCTATATATGCAAAAAGGGGCTTATAATCCGCAAAAGCGGGAAGAGCTCGAGGCCGCTTTTCTTCTTAGCGAGCAAGAGCGCGCGCCTTTTTACGCGTTACTTGCACAGATGGAGGAAGAAGCGTTGATTGTGCGTACGCGGACACAGCGCTATGGGGTTCCTGAGCGAATGGATCTCGTGGCCGGAAGTCTGCAAGTGAAGTCGCGCGGCTTCGGCTTCGTTGTTCCGCTTCGCGAAGGCGAAGGCGATCTATATGTCAGCGCGACTGACTTGGCTGGGGCGATGGATGGAGACCGCGTGTTGGTTCGCCCGAAAAAAGTGACCGGAGGCGCGCGCCGCGAAGGTGAGATTATCCGTGTCGTCAAGCGCGCGCGGCAGTCACTCGTGGGCACGCTCACTACCCATGGCGGTTTCGGCTTTGTTCAGCCGGACGACAAGCACCTGAACCAGGATATTTTTATTCCAGGTGAAGCATTGCGCGGCGCTGTAGACGGGCAAAAAGTGGTGATCGGTATCACTGCGTATCCAGGGGGAGACGGGCATAGTACGGCAGCTGGCGAGGTGCTGGAAATACTCGGGTTTCCTAATGATCCTGGAGTAGATATTCTGGCGATTGTCAGGAAGTTTGGACTCGCCGAGCAGTTTCCGCGTGAGGTCTTGGATCAGGCCGAGCAGATACCACACGAGATCGATCCTGCGGAGATTGCGCGGCGCCGCGACTTGCGGGCAGAGACGATCGTGACAATCGACGGCGCTGATGCCAAAGATCTCGATGACGCCGTGCACGTTCGTAAGCTGGAGAACGGCAACACGATACTCGGCGTACACATTGCAGACGTCTCGTACTACGTGCGCGAAGGGTCTGCGCTCGACCGCGAAGCGTTTGACCGTGGGACGAGCGTCTACTTGGTGGATCGAGTCATTCCTATGCTGCCACCGCGACTGTCCAACGGCATCTGCTCCCTTCACCCGATGGTCGATCGCTTGACTTTAACCTGCGAGATGGAATGGTCAGCGCAGATGGAATTGGTACGCCACGATATTTATCCGTCGGTGATCAAAACGACGGAGCGGATGACCTACGATGAGGTGCGCGGGATCTTGACGCATACCGACGAAGATGCGCGAGAGCGTTACGCACCGCTGATCGGGCTATTTGAGCAGATGCAGGCGCTGGCGCTCAAGCTTCGTTCACGCAGGATGGCGCGGGGAGCCATCGATTTTGACTTTGCGGAAACCAAGATTAAAGTCGATGAGAACGGCGCTCCGCTTGCCATTATCCGCCGCGAGCGCAGTATTGCCGAGATGATGATCGAAGAGTTCATGTTAGCGGCCAATGAGACGATCGCTGAGCATTTTTACTGGCTGGAGATGCCGTTTCTCTATCGTATTCACGAGGCGCCAGCGTCGGAGAAAATGATTTCCCTTAATGAGTACGTTCATCACTTCGGATACCATATCAAAGCAGCAGGTGGAGAGGTGCATCCGCGTACCTTGCAAGGGATTTTGGAGAAAGTTAAAGGACGCAAGGAAGAAACAGTGATCAGCCACTTGATGCTCAGATCGATGCGCCAGGCCCGATATTCACAAGAGAGCCTTGGGCATTTTGGGTTGGCGACTGAGTACTACAGCCACTTTACATCGCCGATCCGACGCTATCCCGACTTGATGATCCATCGGATTATCCGCGAACATCTGTTGCCAGGTGGTGTGTCTGACAAGCGGCGGCAACACTTGGCTGCGATCATGCCTGAGGTGGCGTCCCATTGCTCGGGTCGCGAGCGCAATGCAGTCGATGCCGAGCGTGAAACCGACCTAGTGAAGAAAATCGAGTACATGAAAGATAAAGTGGGCGAAGAGTTTGAAGGCATGATTTCAGGCGTGACTGGCTTTGGGTTGTTTGTTGAGCTCGACATGCTTGTCGAAGGGCTGATTCACGTCAGCTATCTTGAAGACGATTACTACCATTATCATGAGAACGTTCATGCCCTGATTGGCGAGCGCACCAAGCGTACCTTCCGTATTGGCGATCGTGTGCGCGTACGCGTACAGACGGCGAATAAAGAGAATCTGACGATTGACTTCAGTTTGGTTGAAAAAATAGACGCTGACGATATCGACGTGCTAGAGCAGGCGGGGATTGAGGCCAAAGGTCCGAAAAGCGGTGGTTGGGGTCGCAGTCGCACGGGCGGCGGCTCAGGTACAGCTGAACGTCTAGTTTCTTCGCGTTCCAATTCTGAAGCGGGTGCCCGATCTGCAAGATCTGAAGGTACACGGAAACCGCGCCAAGAAGCGAAGTGGGGTGACAGTCGAGGACAAGACGAGCGCGCAGGTGTGAAAAGCGGGGGACGTCTGGGAAACACGCTTAACGCTGACTTGGAGCCGCGTGCGCCTAAGCGCTCTCGAAAACGTGCGCACGTGATCATCGAAGGTGAAGGTGCGCCAGTCGCTACACAGCAAAACGCCGTTGTGACATTCGCTGGGGCGACCAAAGTGCCCTCCTCTTCCGAGATGCAGACAGCGCCAAAGCGCAAGCGGCGTAGGCGCAAAAGCGGCGGCGTTGAAGAGGCGTTGGCCCAGATCGAGGCGGCCGATCCAGCACTATTGCCGACTGAAGTGGGCCATGTTTCGCCGCGGCCAGTTGTGGAGGGTGCTGAGCGCCGTGATTCTGCTGTGAGTAGTGGACAAACGACTGATGAACGCGCCCCGAAACGCGCCAATCTGTTACCTTCTAAAGGTGGATATGCCAATGATGTGGCAGCTAAATTTGAAACCCCAAGAGAGCGCAAGCAAAGAGAACGCCAGGCACTCCGAGAGATCGCTCAGTCTTACGGAGTGCAGGTGAAAGACAAAAGGCGACGTGAACGCAAGGAGCCAAAATAGAGAACGGATCAGACGCGTGGGTCGGGAGATGAGACAATCATGGGTCGGGTAGTGGCTGTGGGTGAAATGTTGATCGACTTTACAGCGCTGGAAACGGATACCTCTGTACTGAATGCGGGAGCATTTACACGAAACCCGGGTGGTGCGCCAGCTAATGTCGCCGTGGCGGTCGCCAAACTGGGTCAGCAGGCAGCGTTCGCCGGGTGCGTGGGGGAAGACCCGTTTGGAAGCTTCCTGATTCAGACATTGGTCACTTATGGGGTGCAAACAGAGCAAGTTTTTCAGGTGCCTGCAGCCAATACCTCACTGGCTTTTGTCGCGAGGCAGAGTGGCGATCCGGACTACTTTTTCGTTCGCAATCCAGGTGCGGATGTGTTGTTTGGCCCTGATCTGGCTCGCCAAGTGGCGATATCTGCAGAGACCATTTTGCATTTCGGATCCAACTCTCTGGCCGAGCAGCCGATTCGCGAAGCGATCATGCAGCTGGTAGAACGCGTGCACCAGGCAGGTGCGATCGTTAGCTTTGACGTCAATTTGCGACCAGCTTTTTGGCGTGGGCAGGATGGCGAGGCGCTAACGCTATGTCGACAGATGGTGATGGAAGCCGATATTGTCAAGGTGAATCGCGACGAGCTGCGATGGTTAGCGGGGAAAGCTGACATCGACGAGGGGTTGCAGGTACTCGGAGCGTGGGCGCCTGGGTTGTTGTTATGCACGCTAGGGAGCGAAGGAGCAGTCCTTTCTGTACCTGATGGGCTAGACCCGGCGGCGAGGCAGGTTCATCGAGTGGCAGGCTTTCCTGCAGATTGTGTAGATGCCACTGGGGCTGGCGACGCGTGTATCGGGGCGCTTATCGCGCAACTCTTGGAGCGCGGTGTGACGCGGCAGGGATGGGCTACCATCGAGCCGACTGACTGGGTGTCGATGACCTCTTTCGCTTGTGCGGCAGCCGCCGTGAATGTAACCCGCACCGGTGCCATTCATGCGATGCCGGTGCGGGCCGAAGTCGAGGCTCTGTTGAACCAGTAACGTCTTGCTATTCGTGCTCGTCTGCAGTTACAGGAGCGGCCCTCCGTCTTGCACGATCGCGTCGAAAGCGTTATACCCTGCGTACGTTTGCATGGCGGCGCGAAACCGTTCCACTAGCGCGCGTGCAGCGACATCGTAAGCTTCTGGATCCGCCCAAGTTAGCCGCGGGGTGAGAAGCTGAGTCGGAATTTCCGGGAAATGTTCCGTAAAGTGTGTTCCCGCCTTTGGAACAGCCAAGCCGAACACAGGCTCATGCTCCCAGTCTAGCGCCGCACCGAGGTTACCGGATAAAGCGGCTTGGACGAGCTGACGGGTGATGGCTAGCGGCATCCGCTGGCCGACGCCGTACGGTCCACCGGTCCACCCTGTATTGACCAGATAAACGCGAGCGTCGTAGCGATCAAGGAGATCCCCGAGAAGCTTAGCGTAGATGGTCGGATGCAAGGGGAGAAAAGGAGCGCCGAAGCACGCTGAAAATGTGGCTTCGGGGTTCGTCACACCGCGCTCGGTTCCTGCCAACTTGCTGGTGTAGCCAGCTAGGTAGTGGTACATCGCTTGGGCTTTGCTCAGACGCGCGATCGGCGGTAACACGCCGCTGGCATCGGCTGTCAAGAAGATAATCGTACGCGGGTGACCGGCGATACCAGGGATGACGGCGCCTTCGATGTACTCGATCGGATAGGCTGCGCGTGTGTTTTCTGTCAAGCGTGCGCTGGCGAAGTCGACTTCCCGGGTATCGGGATCGACATCGACGTTCTCCAAGACCGTGCCGAAGCGGATGGCAGACCAGATCTGCGGTTCGTGCTCGCGCGTGAGATGAAGACACTTGGCATAGCACCCACCTTCTACATTGGCGATGCCGTCACGCTCCCAAATGTGCTCGTCATCGCCAATTAAACGCCGTGAGGGATCGGCTGACAGTGTCGTCTTCCCAGTTCCGGAAAGGCCAAAGAAAAGGGCCGGGTTACTACCCCCAGGTTCGACGTTAGCGGAGCAGTGCATCGGCAACAGACCTTGTTCCGGGCAGAGCGCGTTGATGATGGTAAATACGCTCTTTTTAATCTCGCCTGCATACTCGGTATTAAGAAGAAGTACCGTGCGTTCTGTAAATGAAATGGCAATGCAAGTGTCAGAGTGCGTCCCGTCGGTTACTGGGTTCGCTTTCACACTCGGCAGATCAATAATCGTCCAGGCGTCCGGTAAACTGTCTGATGTCATCTGCCGCGCTTCGACAGGCGTAGGGCGGATGAATAACTGGTGCGAAAATAAGCTGTGCCAAGCATACTCCGTAATGACACGAATCGGCCAGCGCACTTGTCCTGCTCCTGCAAACCCGGAAAACACATAGGGCGCGGAGGAAGCGCTTTCAATATGATGAATGGCACGCTCATACAAGCGATGGAAGGTAGCCGCGTCCATCGGTTGATTCACCGCTCCAAAGTGAACACGACTAGTGGTATAGTCATCTTGTACGATATACTTATCCTTTGGGGATCGCCCTGTGAACTTGCCTGTTTGTGCGGCCACGGCACCGTCTTTTGTTAGCACAGCCTCACGGCGGCGCAAGCTGTGCTCCACCAGTTGCGCGGCTGACAAGTTCGTATAGGCGTGCGCGCATCGCAGTGTGGTGTTTAGACGTTCTGCTAGTAGAGCTTCGATCATCGGTGGACATCCTCCTGACATGACTGAGTGAAAAGTCTAACGCGACATCATGGCGAAGCCCTTTATTTCTAAAGAACAGTAACGTCGCGAACCTCACAGTTTAACTAGTATTATGTTATACCGTCATCCTGATATGTGCAACATAATGAGGGCGGGGTTTTGAAAAGTGTTATACTAATTCTCAATTTTGACATAAGAATCACTGGCGTTGCGTAGACAGGGGGAACATCTATGGCACAGGGAAATGTCGCTTCACGAAAACCGGGCGGCGATGGTGAAAAGGTGCTTGTTCAGAATAAAAAAGCTACACATGATTACTTTATAGAGGAGACCTACGAAGCGGGTTTGGTGCTGACCGGCACAGAAATCAAGTCCATTCGCAACGGACGTGCTAATATCCGCGATAGCTACGCCCGAGTGGACCATGGTGAGGTATTCTTGCACAACCTGCACATCAGTCCGTACGAAGCTGGCAATCGTTTTAATCATGATCCGCTACGGACGCGCAAACTGCTCTTGAAGCGATCTGAGATCCGTAAATTAATCGGTGCCACTCGGGAATCTGGGTACTCCCTGGTTCCGCTCCGCCTCTATTTACGCGGTGGATTCTGCAAAGTGCAGATTGCCTTGGCCAAGGGTAAGAAGAACTACGACAAGCGGCACTCCATCGCAGAACGCGATGCGTCTCGCGAGATCGCCCGCGCCTTTCGCGAGCGGCAAAAAGAGTAGGCAATTGTTGAGGGGGATTGGGCAGGCAGGTGACAATGCATGTAGCCTAGCACAGATGTTCGGCCCTGTATTATCCTCTTATGTAAGTGATCTTGCCTTTTCGATCGCGCGTATCTGTGGTAAGATGATTCGTACACTCGTGAAATAGCACACTGGAGGAAAGCCTATTCGGTGGTCGACTTTCATACACCATGGGGGCGTTCTGGATTCGACGGGGATTGTTCGGGCATGATCGGCGGGTCGTGGGGCTGCGCACACGTTAATCACGCGGACCTAAACACAAACGCAAAAACCAAACGTAACACCTTCACAAGCAGCAACCTCGCTTTCGCTG